>DASZUX010000522.1:0-1598 GCA_035547455.1 Chitinophagaceae bacterium | reverse complement strand
TAATGACCAACGCTGCTTACCGTACCGGCGAAAAGGTAACCTTTGACGAAAAGACACAGGAGGTAATGGCCGGGGGCAAGCCGTTTAAATATTAAGGCTATTTTCCAAAATTCTTAATGCGCTGCGCCTCACGCGCAGCGCCAAGGCCTTTTACAAGATATATCACAATAATTATCTTGAAAATAATCCCCTTGTATATAGCGGAACCATCCGCCCAAACATCAAGCGCAAACAACCCGGCGTACAAAACGAGTGCTGCGACAATAGCTGCCACAGGCTTGAACTTGCACCAAAGCGCCAGGCCAACAAATAACCCGGCAATTACAATGTTTACTGTTATTTCAATACCCCATTCGGGGCCTTTGCTGTCAAGCAGTCTTATTATGCCCCATACCAACTGCACAACGGCAATTATAAAAAGCACGTTTTGGGCTTGTTTTACTTTTTTGTCAAACATGCTTGTATCAAGCACGTCATCTAAAAGGCTGTCCGTTTGGGTGAAACATTGCTTTCGGATGAAAGAGGTTCCATTGTTTTTTAAGAGTTTAGTTTTGCTAATATAACAATATTCATTCAATAATCCTGTTTCATCAATCCCTATCTTTACCGCTCTTAAATATGCTTACCATGAAGCCAGGCAAATATTTCTGTTTCGTTGCTTTATTATTACTGTTCTATTTTACTCCCGCCAGTTTTTTTGCGCAACTACATAAAATGCCTGCTTACCCGCTTATTACACACAACCCATACTTTAGTGTATGGAGTTTCAGCGATACCCTTAACAGCAGCACTACGCGGCACTGGACAGGCAGCAACCAATCGCTTACCGGCCTTGTTAAAGTAGATGGCAAAACATACCGCTTTCTTGGCAAGGAAGATGAAGTGTACAGCACCCTGCTGCCAACTGCAGACGAAACAACCTACCAGGTTAAATACACCGAAAGCAACCCCGGTACAGGCTGGATGAATAACAGTTTTGATGACAGCCGCTGGCAAACCGCTGCCGCACCATTTGGAGATAACAATGAAGCTGCCACCCAATGGCATAGCCACGATATTTGGGTAAGACGCATATTTGATGCAGGCAATACGAACTTTCAGAGGCTCTTTCTTAAAATCATCCACGATGATAACGCTGAAGTATATTTAAACGGTGAAAAAATTTACACTCTTACCGGCTGGCTTAATAAGTATAAGTACATACCACTTACTGCTGCCGTTAAACAAAAGCTCAGAGCCAAAAACAATGTATTAGCCATACATGTAGCAAATACCGCCGGTGGTGCATGGCTTGATGCAGGTCTTTCTGCACAAACGCCTGTTAAAGACAACCCTGCCATAAGCCTGGCCAGACAAAACAGCGTTACTGTTAAGGCCACTCAAACCATTTATAATTTTGCCTGCGGGGGTATTACGCTTGATGTAATGTTTACCTCGCCGCTTATTATCACCAACCTTGATATTTTGTCAAGGCCGGTTTCATATATCAGTTTTAGAGCTACCTCTGCCAACGGGGCAGCACATAAGGTTCAGGTGTATTTTGGCGCTTCTACTGACCTTGCGGCCAACACTGCCGCACAGGAAATGGTTATTCCTGC
>DASZUX010000521.1:0-6407 GCA_035547455.1 Chitinophagaceae bacterium | reverse complement strand
AAAAGCATACAGTACCAGGTTAAGCAGCGCATTGCCGAAATTGAAACGCAGCTTAACAACCTGCTGGGGCGCTTTCCGCAGCATATTGTAAGAAGCGCCACTTTTTTGGATGAGCCCCTGCCTGCCAGTTTGCAGGCCGGTGTGCCATCGCAACTGCTGGAAAACCGCGCCGACATACAAGAAGCCGCGCTGGAGCTTACGGCGTCAAAAGCAAATACCGGGGCAGTAAGGAAAGCTTTCTTCCCCTCTGTAACCATTAATGCGTATGCAGGGTTAAACGCATTTAACCCGTCGCTGTTGTTTTCGGCAGGCTCTTTCACGTACGGCTTGCTGGGCGGTTTAACATCCCCGCTCATTAACCGCAAACAGCTAAAGGCCGGGTTTGCCGTAGCAACGGCTGAACAGCAGCAGGCATTGTACAACTACCAGAAAACTATATTGCAGGCTTTTGGCGAAGTGGCCACCAGTCTGCAGGCAATTGATAACAGCGGGCATGTATATAACCTTAAACGCGAAGAAGCCAAAGTGCTGGGTAATGCTGTTATAACCGCTAACGATTTATACATGGTAGGTACCGCAAGCTACCTTGAAGTAATAACCGCGCAAAAAGGCGTGCTTGATGCACAGCTTGAAGTAATTGAAGGTAAAAAGGCTTTAATGCAGGCCACTGTTAACCTTTACCGGGCGCTGGGTGGCGGCTGATAAAATAGTGAATAACAGTTTTGGTTTAACGTTAAATTAATTTTCAATAACATGTATATTTTAAATACATTTATCCGTATAAAATATTGCGCATAAGCCAATACTAACAGCAGCATGAAAACAAATACCCTCAGTTTTCCAAGCATTTTTGAAACGGCTTTTGGAAATACAGAAAACTCGGCTAAAGACCTGTTAAACGGGTTAAAAATTAAAAAAGACAATACGTGGTACATGGTGGGTAACCTTGCACGGCGCGGCGGTATAAACCCCGGCAGGATAACCAATGCATCCCCGCTGGAAGAAGATTTTGAAATTCTTTTAAGGGCTGCGCTTATAAATGTTGAAGACAAGCTTACACAGCCCATATCCCTCACACTCGGGTTCCCCTTTTCTACCTACAATATTTACAAAGGGCCTGCGGAACAATACCTGCGCAAACGGCATTTTATGGTGGAGTACGACAGCCAGACGTTTAACCTTAAAGGCCAGGTACGCAAGGCGATGTTTGAAATTGACCATTACGAGGTAATACCCGAAATTGTGGGTACCATTATTGGCCTTAAAAAAGCGCTGGACTTGCCCTCAGCAAAAAATTTTATCGCCATAAGTTTTGGCTTTGGCACTATCGAAGGCACCATGGCTACTGAAGACGGGCTGGTACACCGTACATCCTTCAGCTCGCATGGCATAAAATACGTGATTAATAACCTTGCAAGAGAGCTTAACCAGAAGTATTACCTTGAAATGAAGAATGAATACCAACTGGACGAAGCTTTTATGAAAGGGTCAATATTTACCAACCGTAAGCGTATTGATATAAGGGAACTGCGTAAGGAACTGCTGCTGCAATATTACCGCGAAGTAGTATCGCCGCTGATGCGTAATTATTTTACCGACCAGGATTTTGAAAGCTGCGAAACCATTTACCTGATGGGCGGCGGGGCGTATTACCCCGAGCTTACCGATGCAGTGAAGGAAGAGTTTAAAGGGTTTATACCGGTAGAGGTTGCCCCGCAGCCGGAAACGCTTGCCAGCATAGGGTATTTGTACAACAGCCTTCGCATATCAGACAATTACCATAAACGCTGCCTTGGGGTTGACCTGGGCAATGCATCGTCCATAGTTTCGTATTTTGTTGATGAACAATAAAAACAAATAATTGCAAAGCAAAGTGCGTGTACGCTGGCCTTTATATAACCTGCCTTTCATAAAAACCGATTTCCTGCTGTCGAAAGATACCGTATTGCACGGGCCGCTGCAGTCTGCCTGCGGTGGTTGTATTGACGGGCTGGTAAAGGGCTATGTGGCAGTTAACGGCAATGTAATAATTGGCAAAAAGGCAGAGATAATAGGCGATGTAACCGCCAAAGCCGCAAAGGTATTTGGTAAGGTATATGGCAATATTACCTGCAACGACCTGGTGATTGTATATAACAGCGCATTGGTAAAAGGCGATATTAAGGCAAAGATTATTGAGCTGAAAGAAGGCGCACATATTGAAGGCGTGATAATAAAAACCGGCGACGAAAGCATCGAATCTTCAGCACCGGGAGACAGCAGGGGAGAAGCTGCGGTAACATCTGCCCCCGAACCTGTAATTGCCGAACCCGAACGCACCACCGATAAAGATAAAGATGCTACTACATGGTTTTAGCGCAATCCCTTCTTCTTCAAATATTCAATTAACGCAGCGGGGTGGTCTGTTTGCAGGCCTTTAAAACCCAGTGCCACCGCCACATCCCAGTTAGCAGCTTCGCCGGAACTTTGTATATCAGGCCATGCGGTAATGCCTGCGGCCGCAGCCGTATCTATCATACCTTTGGTGTAATCGCTGTAATCGCCGTCTAACAAGGCAACCGGTGTTTGTGCAATAAATTTTTGCAGGGCATCGCCGTTTTTTACATGGCCGGGCAGGCTTACCATCAGCGGCATTTGGGGTGCAATACGCCGCCATGCACTGTACTGCACGGGTGCATTAATATACACAATAACATCATGCTCCATGCCATACTGTTTTATCATGTTATAAGCCTGCTGTACGCTGGCATTTTTAAAATCAAGATAAATATGTATGTTGTTTTTACAGGTATTCAGCACCTCCTCAAAAGTGGGTATGGGGTATGTTTTGGTAGTGTCTCCGGTTTTATTGTACACTTTTAGTTGCTGTATTTGTGCAAAGGTTAAATCGCTCACTTTGCCTTTCCCGTTGGTCATACGGTCAACGGTGGCATCGTGCATTATAACCAGTACACTGTCTTTAGTGGTGCGCAGGTCAATCTCAACATAATCAGCCCCATTTTTTATGGCGTTTTTGTATGCAGCTATGGTATTTTCCGGCACCAGCACATGGTCGCCCCTGTGGCAAATAACAGTAAAGCGGTGCTTTTGCACAGGCAGTGTTTGCGCAAGCAAGGTTGCCTGTTTAAGTGCGCACGCCATAAATAATATAGTTACAAATATTTTTATTTTCATGGCGGTAAAATACGTTATGCATTTGCCCGGCGGTTATTTTGACGGTTAGCAAATTGTTATATTGAATATGCGGCCCGGTAAGCTGTTGTGTTATAAATATTACCTTCGGTCTTAAAGGTTGTTGCTATGAAGAAAATATTTTTACTGCCTGTACTGGTGTTGCCCGTGTTTACAATAGCATTATCTCAAGCTTCTGCTCAAAAACGCAAACTGCTGTGGAGCGATGAGTTTAATTACACAGGGCTGCCCGACAGTAACAGGTGGGGTTATGAGCATGGCTTTGTACGCAACAACGAGCAGCAGTATTACACCACGGCCCGTAAGGAAAACGCCTGGGTTAGCGGTGGCGTGCTTACCATAACAGGGCGTAAAGAACAATACCCCAATAAAGCATACAGGCCCGGCAGTAACGGGTGGCAGCAAAAAGATTCGCTGGCTTCTTATACATCGGCAGCCCTTATTACACTCAACAAAAAGCATTTTAAGTATGGCCGTATTGAAGTGCGTGCCAAAATACCCAGGGGGCTGGGCGTATGGCCTGCAATATGGATGCTGGGTGTTGACCGCGGACTTGTACGCTGGCCCTACTGCGGCGAAACGGATATTATGGAGTTTGTGGGGCATGATTCAGCGCGTATATACGGCACCATGCACTACGCCGATACCACTGCCAAAAGAGAGCACGCCTCAGAAAGCAGGCACATTGAAGTTAAACAGCCTTACAACGATTTTCATATTTATGCTATTGAGTGGACGCCGAAATCAATAGATTTTTATTTTGATGACAGCATGTACCATCATTTTGATGTGCGTGTTGCTGATTATAAAGGTGATAACCCTTTTCATAAACCGGCCTACCTGTTGATAAACCTGGCACTGGGCGGCGCCTGGGGCGGCCCGATTGACGACGCAATTTTACCGCAGCAGTATTTGATTGATTATGTAAGGGTGTATAAGTAACCAACCGGCAACCACACCTCCCCCCTCATCCTGTATGTAGCTGCTTTCTCATGCTGCCAGCCGCTTCGCCCTTTCAGGGCCTGGTAAAATGATGTTCATGTTTATTAGGATGGGTTGAAACCCGTCCGAACGTGCCGGTATAGACGGCAATTCATCCGGGCGGGCCCATCGCTATGCTATAGCGCCCCGTTGGGGCTGGGCCTTACAATCAACCACCCCAACGCTTTTTGTTCTTAGCATGAACCATGAACCCTTCTTTCCATGGACTATCGTCTATGGACTAATTCCCACTCCCTACGGTAACGCAAACGCTACATAGGCATCGCCTGGCTTTGTGCCGAGCTTACCGCCGCCGCAGGCGATGACAAGGTATTCCTTGCCGTTTTGCTGGTACACGGCAGGGGCGGCAAAGCCGGGCGCGGGCAGGTCTGCCTCCCATAACAGCTTGCCGGTGGCTTTGTTAAAGGCTCTTATTTTGCTGTCTCTTGTAGCGGCAATAAATACCAACCCGCCTGCTGTTACAACAGGGCCGCCATAGTTTTCCGTGCCGGTGATACCGGCTTTATCTTTAAACTCAGCATACTCACCCAGGGGCATCTTCCATAATATTTCGCCCTTGTTTAAATCAATGGCATTTAGCGTGCCCCACGGGGGCGACATGGCATTATATCCCTCTTTGCTTAAAAATTTGTTGTAGCCTGTTATAGAGTATGGCAGGTGCAAAAAGGTATCAACCGGCGCGGGCTTTTGTGTAAATTCGTTATGCTGCCTGGCCTTAACATCCAGTATAAACGATGCTATGGCATTTTGCTCTTCGGCGGTAAGCTGTTTAAAGGCAGGCATCATTCTTCTGCCGCCTGTTATCAGTTGTTTAAACTGGTCTTCATTGTACTTTTTATTTACGCCAATCAGGGTAGGGGCGTTGCCTGCTCCTTTTCTTTCAGGCCCGTGGCAGGCCATGCAGGTTTGCCTGTACAGGCGCTGGCCTGCATCAAGCCACGTTTCTTTTTTCGGTGCCTGGTTTTTAACATCTACCATGGTAAGCACCCAGGGCATTTCGTTAGCGTTTACGTACAGTACGCCGGTAGCGGGGTCAAAGGCGGGGCCGCCCCATTCGCCGCCGCCGTCAAAGCCGGGCAGTATAACCGTGCCCTGTTTGGAGGGAGGGTTAAACATGTTGCCTGTTTTGTATGTTGCCAGTTTTGCAGCAATGTCTTTTTTTGATGAATCAGGCAGCAGTGGGTTAATGTCTGCATGGGTAAATACCTGTCTTGCAAAAGGCGCGGGCTTTGTTGGAATGGGCTGTGTGGGCGAAAGCTTTTCGCCGTTCAGTTCTGTTTCAGTGGGTACCGGTTTTTCTTCAATGGGAAACAGCGGCTTGCCTGTAACCCTGTTGAATAAAAATACCAGCCCGGTTTTGGTTGTTTGTGCAACAGCATCAATCTTCTGTCCTTCGTGGGTAACGGTTACGGCAATAGGCGGGGTAGGTATATCCTTATCCCACACATCGTGGTGTATTGTTTGAAAATGCCATAACCTTTTGCCGGTGGCAGCATCTAATGCCAGCACGCAGTTGGCGAATAAATTGTTGCCCTTGCGCTTGCCGCCATAAAAATCGAACGAGGCAGAGCCGGTGGGCGCAAACAGAATACCGCGGGCCTCATCCAGGCTAAACCCGCTCCAGCTATTGGCGCCGCCTATGTGTTTGTAGGCGGTAGTATCTTCCCAGGTATTAAAGCCATACTCACCGGGTTGCGGTATGGTATGAAAAACCCAGCGCAGCGCACCGGTATGCACATCAAACGCGCGTATATGGCCAGGTGCGGCATTAGCGCCTTCATCTACACGGGTGCCTATAATAATCATGTCCTTATAAATCATCCCTGCAGAGGTAGAGGTAACAAACAGGTCTTTAACATCGCGGCCAAGGTTATCGTGCAGGTCTAACTTCCCGCCTGTGCCAAAGCTTTTTACCAACTGGCCTGTAACAGCATTAACGCAGTTTAAAAACGAACCTGCTGTATAAAATATGCGTTTGTCATCACTGCCGTCTGTCCAGTAGGTAATACCGCGGCAGGTATTAAGCATAAAGTAATAGGCCGGGTTATTTTTTATGGTAGTATCAAAAGGGTTGTATATCCATTTTTGTTTGCCCGTAGCAGCATCTACGGCAAACAGTTTCATTTGCGGGGTGGTGCCGTACAGCACACCATCAATAATAATGGGGTTGCATTGTATTTGGGTGGGATGGGCCGTATCCAGGTCGCCGGTGT
>DASZUX010000520.1:0-3395 GCA_035547455.1 Chitinophagaceae bacterium | reverse complement strand
GGTTTTTCAATGTTGTTAAAACACAGTTTTGCAAAAGACGTAATGGCTTTTGATGAAATACCCGTTTTTGTAGCGCATAAATAAGCAGCTTATAAATAAACTATATGCAAAAAATAATACTCGCAGTTAATGCTCTTGATTTAAACAGCCGTGCTATTGACTTTGCAGCCTACATTGCAGGCTTAACCAATTCGGCACTTACAGGCCTTTTTCTTGAATACACGGTTCATGAAAGCGCCCCCGCTTTGAAAACGCCTTTTGCCTTGCCCTACGTGGAAACCATTACGGCAGAAGGAGAAGAATCTGCCGCAGACAAGGGAAAGATAGCCGCAAATAAAAAGCTATTTGAAAACGCCTGTATAAAAAGAGATGTTGTTTTTGCAGTACAGGATGCAAAAGGCGATGTAAACGAAGTTATAATTGCCGAAAGCCGGTATGCTGATGTTATTGTAGTAAGTGCAGACACAGGCTTTGGCCATAGTACCACCGAAGGCAGTCCTACCGCATTTGTAAAACATTTATTAGCCCATGCTGAATGCCCTGTAATTATTGCCCCCGAAAGCTTTGACGAGATTGACGAAATAGTTTTTGCCTGTGACGGAGGCAAATCGTGCATGCACGCTATAAAACAATTTACTTACCTTTTTCCGAAACTTGCCAATACCAGGCTAACCTTACTGCACATAGCGCGGGAGCAGGGGCTGTTACCGGCCGACGGAAAAATAAAGCAATGGCTTGCACAGCATTATACTGAAGTAAATGAAGAAATTGCCACCGGCGACCCGGCAGAAGAAATGTTTGGGCTGCTGCTGCTTAAAAAGAACAAATTTATTGTGCTGGGCAGCTATGGGCGCAGTGGCTTTTCGCAGGCATTTAAACCCAGCACATCTGCTTTAATACTTAAAACACTTAACCTGCCGCTGTTTATAGCACATACGTGACAGGAACACAGCAATAAAGACCGGCACCTTTAAAACATTTTATAAATGTCTTTATAAAATGGCGCGTCAATATTGTGATCGGGGTTGGTTATAAGGTATAGCACAAGCACCGGTACCGGCTCCGGTAACTGCAATTCAACCGGTTTTTGATCTTTAAGACAGGCATTTACAAAATTGCTGTCAACGGGCTGGGCCAATATGCTGTTGGCAAGTTCCAGCGGTTTTTCAACACGTATGCAGCCGTGGCTCAGATAGCGTGACGCAAGCAGGAAAGCAAGCTTATAATTGGTATCGTGCATGTAAACATTAAAAGGGTCAGTAAGGTTGAATTTTATTACGCCCAGAGAGTTGTCACAACCGGTAGATTGTCTCAACTGGTAGGGAAAATTTGAGGCGCTGTATGCAGACCAGTTGATGTTATGATGGTTTACTACCCGGCCATTGCCATCAATCACCTGCATGTTCATGCCATCAACAAGCGCCGGGCTCTTTTTAAACTTTGGCAACAGTTCGTGCAATGCTATGCTGGCAGGTACATTCCAGTAAGGGTATAGCACAACCTGCGTGCAGTAGGCGGCAAAACGTGGTGTTTTGGTGGAAGGCTTGCCTACCACCACCTTCATGGTAAGCACACTGTCGCCGTTGTAAAAATCCAATGTGGCAGAAGGTATGTTTACGAGGATAAATTTTCTAAACCTGAAATGGGTAATCCAGCGCAGGTAATTTAAAGCTGAGGTAATTTTTTTAATCTTGTCTGCTGCCTGGTATTTATAGGCAAGCGCGAGATCTGCCTTAAGCGTACGGTATTGTTCATAAGGCGGCTCAAGTGTGTCAACCAGGGCCCTGAGCATGCTGCCGTTTTTAACAGCCGCCAAACTGCGTATAATGTAGTTAAGCGTGCTGTCAGCATACTTGGGCGTAATTTCATCGTAGGAGAGATAGCCGGTTATATTACCGGCATAAATATCTCTGCACACGCCAATGGCTGCATCGGTAAAAACATCGTCAATGGTATGCAATACGGCGGAATCAGCTTTGCCGGGCATAATATACATGCGTAAAAATTGCTGGTGGTATTTTGCCGGGTTCAGGCCAAACATACGGCAGGTATCTACCAGGGTAAGCAGGGAGCGCCTTAATATAAAAGCATTGCCTGCATCTGCAAACCAGTATGCATGTGCGCCCGCCAGGGTATGAAATTTTTTAACCGCTGCGGCATTATTTAGCTTTTCAGTAATGCGCGTGGCTTTAACCTGTGCGTTTAAAGGAAATGAAATTGCTGTAATAAATAGAACTATGCAGGCTGTTACTGCTGCAAAATAAAACCGTTTGTATTTGCCATCTGTCATGGGTGCTAAAGTATAGACGATGGACAGTGAAGGTAATGACAGGGCTTAGCAACCATGGTGATTTTAGTCAGGATATTAAAAGGCAATATAAATTTATCCCGGGCTTGAGCGAATTTGAAATAAGTTGTGTAAAATTGTTACCGGTACCTGCTATGTTAATATAACCCTTTAATACTATGCGTATAACCTGGTTTTTAGCAGTAATGATGGTTTTTGCCGCCTGCAAAGGAAAAGAGAATGCAGGTGATAAGGCTTACCAGCAAACAAAACAATCGCTGGCTGACAAGGAGAAAAATAACCCTGAAGGCTTTTTGAAGATAAGCGGCTACGAACGTAAAAAGAACCTTTTGGGATTAGGCAAGCAAACAGTTGTTAAAGCCAAAGTGAGCAACACTGCATCCGTATGCAGTTATAAGGACGTGCGTGTAAAAATGCTTTGTTTTGATAAAGACGGGAAGAGAGTGGAAGAGCATGAAGACATACTGGATGATGTAATTAAACCCGGTGAAAGCGCTGATTTCCGCGCCCGGTACAAATTGCCCAGAGAGACCGACAGCATTGCCCTGAGCATTATGAGCGCCACCGCTGTTGACGCCACTGCCAAAAAATAGTCATCGCACAAACTGGAAGCTGTCGCCATCAAACAAGCCCAAATCGCTCAGCTTAAGGTGTGGTATTACCAGCAGCGCCATAAAGCTAAGCGTCATAAAAGGAGAGGAGAGTGTACAGCCAAGGCCCTTAGCCATTCTGTCAAGCCTGGTATAGGCTTCAGCAACCTTGTAGCCATCCGCGGTGCTCATAAGGCCGGCCACGGGCAGCGGCAGGTAATTGGCGCCTGCACGGCTGATACAGCTTATGCCGCCCTGCCCCTTTATTACAAGGTTAATGGCACCGGCAATGGCTTCATCCTCTTCGCCCACAGCAATAATATTATGGCTGTCATGTGCAACGGATGATGCGATGGCACCGCCCTTAAGACCGAAGTTTTTTACAAAGGCTACCGAAACAGGGGCATTATAGTAACGGTTAACCACAACCATTTTTAGTATATCCCTAACCGGGTCGCTTAATATTTGGCCATTGGTAACCACTATGTCAGCAGTAA
>DASZUX010000519.1:0-2635 GCA_035547455.1 Chitinophagaceae bacterium | reverse complement strand
AGTCCAGCCCGCGCCCTGCTTAAAAGAAAAACCAGTACCATAAAAACCAGCGCCCCACATATCGGATCCAACTGCTATTGCGTAGGCTCTTGCAAACCCCGGGAAATCAGCCTTTGAAGTCCATGTATTGGTTGCTGCGTCAAACTCCCATACATCCTTTAGAAAGATATTTAAGTCAGACGAATAGCCACCCACAACATAACCCATATCATTTACCGTAAAGGCCGAAGCGGCAGAGCGGCCAACATTGTAAACAGAAGCGCCGCTTTTTACAGGTAATGAGGCTACCTGTGTCCATGAGTCCTGGCCGCTGTCGTACATCCATATATCACTGTTTTCTTTATTGGTAACGGAGTCAATGCCTGTACCATAATACCCTTTCCCGTTTATACTAAAAGCAACACTATACGTTCTCGCGGTGCAGCCAGGAACAGAAGTAATTTTCTTCCAACTATCGCCCTGCCCAAAAACCTGCACACCCGCAAAAAGCACTAAATAAAAGAGTAAAGTTTTTTTCTTCATGTTTATTGTTTTTTCAGGTTGTATATGTTTAGCTGCTGCAGTTCCTGCAGTGAGACAGAGGGAGGCATAATGCCTTTTTTTATTTTTTGCACTACAAGCTTTGCTGTATTTTCTGCGTCTGTTTTGCGGGAAAAAGCTATATTACCCTGCATGCCGGGTATTGTAGTTTGATGTATAAAAACTTTACCGTTAAGATTGATATTATAACCCCATGCATTTTTAGCAACAGGTATAATGGTGAAAGAAGTATCTCCGGGGGATTGTGATGCCCGAGCGGACAAAGACGCAAAGAAAAGGCAGGTAAAAACCAGTAAAACTTTCATGCGGCAGTTAGCTGTTTAATGTACCAAATATATTACCGGTTATTGCCGGCATTTCATCAACTTGGCCAACTGTACGAAATGAGGGATGAACCATGCTTATTTTTGAGGGAGCAAATTTTTACATACCAAAAAAAACCCGCCATATTAACCAAATAGAAAATTAACAAGGCCTGTTCCCTAAACAAAATATACAGTTGGGCATGCTATTTAAGCAGTCCACCAAATACCGGCAGTATAAAAAAGCATACTAAATAGATTTGGCAAGCACTTACACTAACTGTATATGATTAAAAACAAAACATTATTTACCCTGTTGCTGGGTTTAATTACAACCCTTAACTCTTTTTCCCAGGATAGCACGGTGTCTGCTACTGTGCTGCCTGCAAAAAAAAATACCGCCACAACACGCCAGCCAGCCACATTAAGTATTTTAGCGGGTTCGCAAGGCATTGGCGGGGAACTTGGCTTTGGCCTTACACAATGGCTGTCTGTAAGGGCAGGCGGGGCAACACTACCCTATTCTTCTAACAATTTATTCTCTGTTTCTGATTTTGACTCTGACAATAAATTGTCGGCAAAAATTTCTAACGCCCACGTTTTTTTAAGCGCTGGATGGAATCATTTTCGTTTTGTTGCAGGAGCAGCATACCTGTTTAAAGCATACGGAACGGTTACCATATCGCCCAACGGCACTTACCAATTTGGCGATATAGTTATAGATAAAACCGAAATCGGCACTTCAACCGTCAACATTAGCTGGCACAAAGTAGCGCCTTACGCAGGCATTACACTCTTCAGGGCTTTTCCACGAAAGTTTTTTAACATCAACCTCGACCTTGGCACTTATTATCTTTCATCACCTAAAACAAGCATTGTTGCTACCGGGTTATTACAGGGCTTTGCTGATGCCAACCAGCAACAACTGCAGCAAAATATGGAGGATTATAAGTGGCTGCCTGTACTGCAAATAAATTTCAACTTTAAATTATAAATACTCCTATAACCATTAACAGCAATGAAACTTATACCAACAATAAAGCAATTTTTTTACGTGCCGCTGTTATGCCTTGCCTGCGTTACAGCCTGTAAAAAACCTAACGAAGGCATTATTATTGCATTTAATACTGATTTGATTAAGTACCAGGTACTGCTACAGTTTCAGGATGCAGCAACCAGCACAACCGTGCCTTCCGGCATTAAAGTAAATATATATGGCGGAGATGCGGAAAATGTTTACAACAGCGGCGGCAAAAAAAGTTACAGCGTGGCCGGCGATGGTACATTAAATCTTGGCATTGACCCGAAACGTACACCCATAGCGGGCAGCCCTGTAAGTTTTTACGTGCAGGCAAGCGCAAACGGGTATATTACCCAAACACAAAAGGTTGTTATTAGCCAGGGACAAACTTTTAAAAAAGTAACTGTTAAACTTATTAACGCTGCCACACCCCCTAAAGGCTATAACGTAATACAAAAAACATATACACTTACCAACGGCGTGCTTTCCAAACCAGCCATTGCCGGCTTCGCCATGAATGAAAACAGAACAGGAAGCGACATTGCGGATAATACAACCGAAGAAAACGCGATGCAGAAGTTAGCAGGCCTGGTAATAAGTAATTTGTCAAAAGCATCGTTCGCAGGCACTTTTGCAAATACTCTTACCAACATTGTAAACAGCAGCGTTAATAAAGGCCTTTTGTTCAGGGCGCCTGCCCCCCCAGCCGATACTGCATATTACGACAATGGCAATGTAAGCGTGGTAATACCCAAAGGCGCAACGTTTTATT
>DASZUX010000518.1:0-6629 GCA_035547455.1 Chitinophagaceae bacterium | reverse complement strand
TTAATAACGATTTCAGCCAGCGGTAATCGCTTCTCTGCCATTTAAAAAAACTGCTCCAGCTAATTGAATAGTCTTTATAAAACTGCAGCAGGGAGTAGAGCAGGTTTACAAAATAGCCAATGGTGCTAACTATTGCCGCGCCAATAATGCCCATCAGCGGCACTAAAAAATAATCACCTGCTATCACTACTACCAGTGCAATGGCAGCACCGGCCACGTTTACCCTTAGGTTACCCTTGCCTGAAAAATAGGCGGATAATAATGCCAGCACCGACAAACAAAAAATACCCGGCATAATAATTAAAAACGGCGCCTGCATACGGTTAAAGGTATAGCCAAACACAAGTACAAAAAGCCACCGGCCAAATAATGCAGCACATGCTATAATAACAAGGTACAACTGCGAGAGCAGCCGGGCTATAATCATAAGTGATGTATTAAGTTCTGCTCTGTCTGCGCCACTGGCCGAGCGTGGAAAAATAACGCTGGCAATAATTTGGGGTACAATAAGCATCAGTTGCCCCAGCTTTGATACCTTGATGTAATTACCAAGATCCGCAGGAGTGCATACGTCACTGTTAATATGTACAAACCAGTAATCAATACGGTACACAAGAAAAAAAATAACATTAGCTGCAAGTGCTACCAGGGAATACTTGCCTATAAGCAACAGCTCACGCATACCGGGCAGGGTAAATTGCTGCCAGCTTTTGTTTTTGGCCATAAATACAAGCACAAGTGCCACACCCTGTATAAAAAAAACAAGAAAATACCGGTAGGTTACGCTGTTTACCTGCGCCGCCGTAGCATTACCCGTATTAAACGGTATGGTTATTATAAACGCTATATTAAGCAGGCTTAATACAATGTTGGGCATTACGTAATTGCCCTGGGCATAAAATAACACACAACTGTAATTGGTAAGCAATATGCCGGTTATATAACAAACAATAAAAAAACTATACTGTATTATCTCGTAAGGTTCGCTATGTTTAAAATACTGCAGGTAAACGAAGCAGCCTGAAAGTACAACAAGCCCAATAATAAAACTCCATGCCACAGACAGCCATAACAGTTTATTAAAAGCGATGATTTTGCCTGATGCAAAATAGGTAATGCCCGATTCAAGGCTGATGCCGGCCACCAACTGTATAAGCGAAAAAATACTGGTTAAATAATACAGGTTACCGGTAGCAGACGCCCTTAAAAATCTTGACAGGAAAATATTTACCAGCAATACAGAGGCAAAATAAAAACTCCTCCACAAAAGGCTTTGTACCAGCAGCTTTTTTAAATTCATCTGTTTATGTTGCTACAATTTAACCGCAACCGCCCTGGCAACAGGTTTAAATCAGGCAGTAATAAAATTAATAAACGCCAAAGCAATAATACAAATAACCAGCGAGATAATATATACCAGCCCAATAAACATGGTTTTAATAACAGCCATCAATACCGGCTGCCCGTATGTTTTATGAAGCGCCGCAACAAGGTAAGCAAACAATATTATCAAGGCAGGTACAAGCAGGTACAGGTCGTTAAGGTGCGGAAAAATCCATCTTATAATAGTAATAAACAAAAGCACAAAAAACATAAACGAGTGGAAGTGTACAGAGAATATGGCGTGCTGCGCATAAAAATATTTTTTACGGCTGTGCAGTATATAAATAAACCATGCAAACAGCGGCAGCAAAACAAACATAATTTTCGGCAGGCTGTGCTCAAAATTTTCAGCCACTACTACCTGGCTGCGGCTACCATAACGGCTTTTTAAACTTATATTGGTGCGCAGCATCCAGCGCATCAGGCCTTTATCTCTTGCTGTTCCAGGCAGCCTTGCCTGTATGGAATCATATTCTTCAAGCGTACTATATTTATTTTCTACCAGCGTAAATTGTACACCATTGCTGCCAACAGCAAATCCTATTGCTTCCGTAGTGTCTTTTACAGGCAGGGTATCAAGCCGCCCGGCAATATCATTTACAACTGCAGCCTTAACGCTGTCGTATAATGTGGCACCGGCAACCGGCTTGTTACCTGCTCTCAGGCTATCTGCAAGCTGCTGCCGAGCCATGTTTACATAATGCGTATTGCAGGCAACCGCTGCAACATCTTCTTCTTTGTCCTTTTTTAAAAACAGAGCAATAAAAAACAGTACCGAAATAAACACGTACATCCGTATAGGGTTCAGGTAACGCGTTCTGCGCCCTGCCATATATTCCCTTGTTAAAAACCCCGGCCTGGACAAAAGATATTTAAGGGTGAGAAAGAATTTTGAATCGTAATGGGTTATATCGCCCACAAAATGATGGACAAGGCTGCCAAAAGTTTCTTTTGGCTCAACGTTTTCCTGGCCGCATTCGCTGCAATACCTGCCGGTAACCACCGCTCCGCAATTGAGGCAGGTTTTGTCATGGCGCAAATGCTGGTGGCTCATAGCCCTATTTTAAAGCGTTAATAATGGCGTTAAACTCGTCGGCGCTTAATGATGCGCCTCCTACCAGACCGCCGTCCACATCAGGCTGCGAAAACAATTCAACAGCATTACCGGCTTTTACACTGCCGCCGTAGAGTATAGAGATGTTGCCAGCCACCGCCTCGCCGTATTTTGAGGCAAGCACCCTGCGCAGGTAAGCATGCATTTCCTGTGCTTGTGCACTGGTAGCTGTTTTGCCGGTACCTATCGCCCAAATCGGTTCGTACGCTATAACTATTTTTTGTACAGCTTCTTCATCAAGGTGAAACAGGGACTCCTCCAGTTGTTTGGCTACATATTCATTCTGCGTTCCTGCTTCCCTTATGCTTAAAGGCTCACCGCAGCAAAATATAGGCGTTATGCGGTATTCAAGCGCTATATCAACCTTATCTGCCAAAAATTTATTACTCTCTGCAAAATATTCCCTGCGTTCGCTGTGACCCAATACTACAAATTGTATATCCAGAGAAGCAAGCATCTCTACCGAAACTTCTCCTGTATAAGCGCCTGATTTTTTGCTGTAACAGTTTTGCGCGGCTATAAAAACATGCTGCACGTCTTTAACTTTTTCCTGTGCCATGGCCAGGTAAGGAAACGGCACCGCAAACACTACTTCCCGGCTTGTATTAAGGTTATAGGTTTTACCTAATAAAGCATCTAACAATTGTTCTCCTTGTTGCAGGGTTAAGTTCATCTTCCAGTTGGCCGCAGCTATTTGTTTTCTCATAAACAGGTTTAATTAAAGTCGGTTTTTGCTCAAATACAATATGTTATGGTAATAGAGGCGTATATGCCGTTATACCCGGCGCAAATATAGGCATCATTTTAACATTTGCTGCACTGCGGATGGGCTGCCGGGACAAACCATTGCCCCCCGAAATAGCTGTTTGCACCTTACCTTTGCGCACTAATATGGAAAACATGAAAGAACTGTCGGTGATAGTTACAGTGATGAATGAAGAGGAGAATATTCAGCCATTGGTAAAAGCCACTGAGGAAGCATTGCACGGAATTAATTATGAACTTGTTTTTGTGGACGATGGTTCAACAGACAGCACCAGGGAAAAAATAAAACAATTAGCCAACGACCACATTGTACTGGTAGAACTAAAAAGAAACTATGGGCAAAGCACCGCTATGGCGGCCGGTATTGATAATGCCCGCGGCGAATACATAGCGCTGATGGATGGCGACCTGCAAAACGACCCCAGCGATATACCCATGATGCTGGAAAAACTGAAACGGGAAGATTGGGATATTGTAGCAGGCAACCGTAAAGACAGGAAAGACGGCGCCTTTTTACGTAAAATACCCAGCGGTATTGCCAATGCCATCATTCGCCGGATGACGAAAGTGTATATTAAAGACTATGGCTGCACCCTTAAAGTGTTTAAATATGATGTAGCTGCCGACCTTGGCCTGCATGGCGAAATGCACCGCTTTATACCTGTAATTGCCAGCATGCAGGGGGCACGCATAACACAGGTAGATGTTAAACATCATGCCCGGCAGTTTGGCAAATCAAAATACGGGTTGGGCCGTACCTTCAGGGTAATGAGCGACCTGGTAATGCTGGTGTTCTTCAGGCGGTACAGCCAAAAACCAATGCATTTGTTTGGCACGCTGGGCTTTATTTGCCTGTTCGCAGGCATTCTTATTAACCTGTACTTCCTGGTACTTAAAATAATGGGGCATGATATATGGAACCGCCCCCTGCTTATACTCGGCATGATACTGTTGCTGGGTGGTATACAGCTTATGACGATAGGCATACTGGCCCATATAAGCATGCGTACTTATTACGAGTCATCCGACAAAAAGGAGTATAAGGTAAGGCGCATTTGGGGTGGTAATCAACAATAATAACTACTGCATATTTCAACATAATGTCGTTTATTAAAAAAATGCCCGGGTGGCTAAAACTGCTGGTTAAAATACTGGTTACAGGCATTTGCCTGTGGTATGTTAGCCGCAAAATAAACTGGGCACAAAGTTTTACCATTATAAAACAGGGCAATGCGTTTTGGCTGGTTGCTGCAATGCTGCTGTTTATAGCATCAAAGGTAGTGGCATCGTTCAGGCTGAATACCTATTTCAGGAACATTAACCTGCACCTGCCTGAAAAAAGCAACCTGCGGCTATACTGGCTGGGTATGTTCTACAACCTTTTTTTACCCGGCGGCATCGGGGGTGATGCCTATAAAATTATACTGCTTAACCGCATGTATAATTTTTCAGCAAAACAGCTTACTGCAGCCATACTGCTTGACAGGGTGAGCGGCGTGGTAGGTCTGGGCCTGCTGGCTGTTGCCTACTATTATTTTTTATTTACCGGCAGTACGCTGGCATTATTGCTGGTTATTGCAGTGGCGCCCGGCCTGTTTGTTTATTACATAATTGTAAAAAAACTATTCAATGCATTTTTAAAAAGTTTCTGGGGCACGCTTTGGCTGGGCATTGCAGTACAGGTGCTGCAGGCAGGCTGTGCCCTGTGTATTATGCAGGGCCTGCATGTTCATGGGCAGCAGGCAGCTTACACGCTTATCTTTCTGTTATCATCCATCGTGGTAATACTGCCAGTTACCATTGGCCCGCTGGGCACGCGTGAACTGGTGTTTGTATGGGGCAGCACCGCCCTGCTTTTAGATAAAAATCAAAGTGTAAGCATAAGCATCACATTTTTCATAATCACGCTGGTGGTATCGCTGGTGGGTGTGCTGTGGGTATATAAAAGCCCGCTGGGCAAACAGGCCCCTGCGGTTACATAACCATGCAATAAACATTTATCTTTAACCCCTATACCAATATATCTTGCCAGCAGTTATGACGAACGATATTTTGCACCAGGTGGCCCTTACCCTTATACCCAGCATAGGTGCTGTGCACGCAAAAGCCCTGGCGGAGCATTTTGGCAGCGCCAAAAACATTTTTGAAGCTAAAAGAAAGGAATTTGCCGCCATAGAGGGCATGACAGAAGCCAAGGTAAAGGCCATAAAGGAGTTTGAAGATTTTACAGCAGCGGAGCAAGAAATTGCATTTATACAGAAATATAAAATTCAGCCGCTTTTTATTACAGACGAAGCCTACCCCCAGCGCCTGCTGCATTGTTACGATGCCCCAACGTTACTGTACTTCAGGGGTAATGCTAATCTTAACGCCTCTAAAATAATAAGCATCATCGGCACAAGGCTGCACACAGAGTATGGCAAGCAGGTAACAGAAACTTTAGTAGGAGAATTGAAGCCATACAATGTATTGGTAGTAAGCGGGCTGGCGTATGGCATTGATGCCATTGCCCATAAAGCGGCATTACACAACAGCCTGCCTACGGTAGGCGTGCTGGCGCACGGGCTTGACAGGGTGTACCCCGCCCACCATAAAACGATGGCAAAGGAAATGATACAAAACGGCGGCCTGCTTACAGAATTTAGAAAAGAGGTAAAAGCAGATAAACATAATTTTCCGCGCCGCAACAGGATTGTAGCCGGCATAGCCGATGCTACTGTTGTAGTAGAAACAGCCATAAAAGGCGGCAGCATGATAACCGCGGCCTTAGCCAATGGTTATAACCGCGATGTATTTGCCCTGCCCGGCAGGATAAACGATGAAAAAAGCGAGGGCTGCAATTATTTAATAAAGAATAACCGCGCCATATTACTTACCGATGCACAGCAGTTGGCCGAAAACCTGGGCTGGGAACAACGTAAACCCAAACAAAAAATACAAAAAGAACTGTTTATTGAGTTAACCAAAGAAGAACAGGTGGTGGTGGACATTTTAAAAGACCGCGATGCCGTGCATATAGATGAGTTATACATTAAAAGCGCCCTTAGCAGCAGCACCGTAGCAGCCGCTATTCTTACGCTTGAGCTGCAAAACGTGATTGTATCACTGCCGGGGAAGATGTATAAGATGGTGTGAGCGAAATAAGAAGAAAGGTGCTCGCATTACCCTTTTAAGCTGTTGCTAAAAATTGAATACGCAAAGAATTGTATATTATATCATGAGATACTTTCTAATACCAATTAGGCATTAAAAATTGTCTTATAGGCAATCGTTAAATATTGATATGCCGTTAGCTGTAATATACTTGAATTGGATAATTGTTTCGATGCTGTGGTGATGCTGTCCTGCAGAGCTTCCATTGTTTTAA
>DASZUX010000517.1:0-1800 GCA_035547455.1 Chitinophagaceae bacterium | reverse complement strand
TGCTGGCCACGTTAAGGTTAACTGACAGGTTTCAGTTACGCGCTAACCCGCAATTGATTGTTGGAGGCTCAAAATTTTTTACGTACAGCCTTAAGTATCCCCTGCCGGATGAAGCCCCGGTAGTTAAAAAAACACTGCCGTCCACCATTGTAAGTTTCCCTTTGCAGCTAAAGTTTAATTCAGACCGCATTGACAACTTTCGTGTGTACATGATGGGCGGGCTTAAAATGGATATTGACCTTGCCAGCAATTCTGCAGCACGCAACGCAGAAGACCTGGTGAAACTAAAGAAGTATGATTTTGGATACGAAGCAGGCGTAGGATTCAATATATTCCTGCCTTTTGTAACACTTTCGCCAGAACTTAAAGTTAGTAACGGCCTCACCAATATTCACAGCCGTGACCCCAACCTTAAATTCAGCAGCGTGCTTGACAAGCTGCAAAGCCGCATGGTGATATTTTCTATTCTTTTAGAGGAATAACGTTTGCAGGTTTAGCGTATTGCAATGAACAGGCAGGCAGATAACTGCTGATGAATTAATACCGCTGCGTTTACCTGGCCCCGGAACATAAAATCTACAATAGATTCTTTTTCTTTGCATTAATTGCTTATACATGGCAAATGTGCAAACCGTTTCTAAACGTGCCAACAGGGTGGCGGTTTCTGTATTCTTTTTTATTGCCGGGCTTGATTTTGCAAGCTGGACGGGCCGCATACCGGATATTAAAAGCAGGTTGCATTTGAATGAAGGTGCACTTGGCAGCGTACTTTTTGCGTTGCCTGCGGGCCTTATGTTCAGCCTGCCTTTGTCTGGCTGGCTTGTTACCAAATTTGGCAGCCGGCGTACTATTATAGCATCTGCCCTGGGGGGCGCATCAATACTTGTTGGCATTGGTTCTGTAACAGCTGTATGGCAGCTTGTGGTATTGCTGTTTTTATTCGGCATATTCGGCAACCTGCTTAATATATCTCAGAATACACAAGCGGTTGGCGTTGAGATGGCGTACGGGCGATCCATCATGGCCTCCTTTCATGGGTTGTGGAGCAGTGCCGGGTGTACCGGCTATTTGCTGGGTATGTTGTTTGTTTCGCTTAAAATTGCACCTGTATATCATTTTGCCTGTATTTGGATGACAGTGGTAACCGCGGTTATAATTATTTACCGCAACCTGCTGGTGAAAGACCGTGATACAGGTACCCGGCAACCCCTATTTGCAAAACCTGATAATGCCATACTAAAGCTGGGCGTAATTGCTTTTTGCTCTATGGTAAGCGAAGGAACAATGTTTGACTGGAGCGGTGTTTATTTTCAAAAAGTAGTAGGCGCGCCCGGCGGGCTAATATTGTTAGGCTCTGTTTCTTTTATGAGCATGATGGCCTTTATGCGTTTTATAGGCGACTACCTGATAACGAGGTTTGGCGTAAAGCGCATGTTGCAGGTTAGCGGCGTAGTAATTGCCACCGGCCTGCTAACTGCGGTATTATTACCATACCTGTACACGGCTGCGGCAGGCTTTTTACTGGTAGGTTTTGGTGTAGCACTTATAGTGCCAATGGCATACGGCCTTGCCGGTAAATCAAAAACAATGGCACCGGGCATGGCATTGGCTGCGGTATCATCCATCGGCTTTATCGGTTTTTTAATGGGGCCGCCGCTTATAGGTTTTGTTGCACAGCTTTCAAGCCTGCGCATATCTTTCACTATTATTTCGGTGCTTGGCCTGGGCACTACATTTATGGCAAACTATGTACGGTTTGAGTAATTGGCATTCACATATTTTCAAATATCGGCAAGCGGT
>DASZUX010000516.1:0-14419 GCA_035547455.1 Chitinophagaceae bacterium | reverse complement strand
CAATAGACTAATCGTCATTATCTTTTTCTTTTTTAACAGTGCGCCCTTTTTGTAAGGATGAACGGCCGTACTTTATTTTAACGGCGTCAATTGCTTTGTACAAATTGCCCTTTTTTTCCGCTTCGTCAAAAAGGCTGCCTTGTACCGCGTGATTGGTAAGCTCACTAAGCCTTACTCCCAATAGCCTTACAGGCTTGCCCTTGCGGTATAATTTATCAAAAAGGTTTTTTGCTACCGGTATCAGCTCATCATCCCTGAAGGTATAATGTATGGTGGTTTGCCGGGAAGTGGTTTCAAAATCAGGATACCGTATTTTAACAGCAATGCATCCTGCCAGTTTTTCGTCCTGTCGCAGTTCAAAAGCCACTTTTTCTGTCATGCGCACCAGTTCACTTAGCAAAAACGCTGTATTGGCTGTGTTTTCCTCAAATGTATTTTCTGTTGAAATTGATTTTGCTTCATGATAGGGCGTCACTTCTCCAAAATGCTGGCCCCGTGCTTTAAGCCAAAGGTCGGCGCCCCATTTGCCCAGCTTTTTCTCCATTTCCTCCGGGATTTTGGATAATATGTCACCAATAAAGTATATCCCCATTTCTTTAAGGATTACATAAGTTGATTCCCCCACGCCCGGAATTTTGTTTACCGGCAAAGGCGCCAGGAACTCCTGCTCCCTGCCGGGCTCAATAAAAATATACCCGTTGGGCTTTGCCTCGTCTGTAGCAATTTTGGCAATCATTTTATTGGTAGCCAGCCCAAACGAAATGGGTAGCCTTGTTTTATCAATTATCTCCTGCCGCAAAGCAATCGTCCACTTAAATACATCAAAATATTTGTCCATTCCGGTCAGGTCAATGTAAAATTCATCAATGCTGGCCTTTTCAAAAAGCGGCGCTTTGGCAGCGATGATTTCTGTAACCCACCTGGAAAATTTGCTGTAATCACCACGCGATCCTCTTACCAAAATTGCATGCGGGCATAGTTGCAGGGCCTGCTTCATAGGCATGGCAGAATGTATACCATATTTTCTCGCGGCATAGCTGCAAGCCGCTACTACCCCGCGCTCCCTGCTGCCGCCTACAATTACAGGCTTATCTTTTAGCGCGGGGTTATTAAGCACCTCAACACTCACAAAAAAGCTGTCAAGGTCAAAATGGGCAATATAACGTTGCGGCTGCGGCATTGCAAGTAAATAAAATTAGTACGGGCAATATTTATTGCCAACGTTGTGTAAATGGTTACCTGTAAATATCAAGCAGGCCATCTGGTAACACCAGGTAAACCTGCTGTTTTTTCCTGTCTATTTTTTCAAGCGTTTGTTCATGTAAAGGCAACAGCGCTTCATTACCGTTTAAAGTGGTGCGCAATAATACCTGGTGCGGCTGTTCAATTATCTCCTCTACTTTACCCAATGCCTGGCCTTCATTTATAATTTCAAAACCCAGCAACGATATAGGCGATGTTTTGGCGGCAAGCCTCCTGAAATCATCATTTAGCAGCCAAACAGGCCTGTTTGCAATACGGCGGGCTGATTCTTTGGTATCAACGCCTTCCAGCTTTACCAGTATTTCATCTACTGTTTTTGATTTAGAGGCCTGCAAAAAATAGGGTAGGTAGCTGTTTTTCTGCTCCTCTACAAATATCGCCTCCACATCTTTCAGGCCTGTTTTTTTACCCAGGGCATGTTTTAAAACCAACTCGCCTTCAAGGCCATGCGTAGCTACAAACCGGCCGATATGTATATAATCCTTCATGCGGTAATGTTACCTGCAAAGGTGCAAAAACAAATGGTAAACCGGTAATTAACAGTATAATAAAGCGTTGGCAGCTATAAAAAAACTGCTATAGCCGCAAATAGGCTTATGCTTTTTGCAGTGCCGCATAATTAAAGGTTAAAGGCAGTAACACACTTACCTCTACCATATTGCCGGGTATGTTTCTTATTTCAAAACTTGCCTTATCGCCGTACAGCAGCTTTAAGCGCCGCTGTGTGCTCTCAAGGCCAAAACCGTCGGGATTAACGCCACCCGAAAGATGACCGGTATTTTGCACCACCAGGTGGTGGTACTGTTCATCTGTTGTTGAAATAATTCTTATCAATCCTCCGTTCACCTGTTTGCTTATGCCATGCTTTATGGCATTTTCAACAAGGGTTTGCATCATCATGGGCGGTACAGGCAAATCAAGCGTGCTCTCGTCAATACAATATTCTGCACACAACCTGTCCTCAAACCGGATATGTTCAAGTTCAAGATAATCTTTAATTAAAGCCAGCTCACGTTCCATAGGGGTAACTTCAATTTTTTCTGCATGCAGGCTGCTGCGTAAAATATTACTCAGTTCGGTAATGGCTGTTCTTGCCCTTGGCGGGTTCTCATCAACCAGCGCACGTATGCTGTTAAGGGCATTAAAAATAAAGTGGGGGTTTATGTGAGACTTTATCGTTTTCAACTGCATTTCTTTTAGCAGGCTTTCCAGCTTAACCTTGTCCAACTGGTCATTCCTGCTCATCATTACATAGTGGTATGTAAAATAAATAAGCCCCCAAATAGTTAAAAAAAGGCTGGTGCCGAACCAGTTGCGTACTATCTCGTTTAGTAGGGTTTCGTTTTTTATAACTGTCTCATCAATTTTTAAAAAACGGGGCACTATAATATCTACTGAAGCAAATACAAATGCTACAATTAACACAACTATAAAAAGAGATGGTATTTGACGCGGCATGCTCAATTTAAACATATGGAGCGACTTTATGAGCAGGCGGAGCAGGTGGCTAAAAAATACACCTTCTGTTAAAAAGAGCAGGAGATTGGGAAAAAAATAAGGATCTGCCTTTTGGCTTAAGGTGATATGAAAAAATATATATACAAGGCCAAGCAAGCCCCAGCCGCCGGCCTGGCAAAACCAATAGATTGTATATTTTTTTTTGAACATTTACTAAAATTAAAAAAATAACATCTTATGCCCGCAGGTAATTGATTAGCGGCAATAATATGCGGGCTGGGATATAATTTTTAAGTTTGTTTAATGCAGGGGCTTTTGCATTTAAGCCTGTGCAGATTTAATATTATTTTTATTTTAGCAAAAGCCGGCACATGCCATTATAAAGGCCAGTTTACCAATATGCCAATTTATAACATATTCGTTTTTATTATTGTTTTATGCGCTGCTTTTGGGTACGTAAATTACAAATTGCTTAAGTTGCCACATGCCATAGGCATTATGGTATTGTCTCTGCTTGCATCGCTTGTGCTTATGCAGGTGGGCAAATTGTACCCGTCAGTATTTAACAGTATCAGCAGCCTTGTAAAAAATATTGATTTTTATACGGTGCTGATGAAGATAATGCTGAGCTTTCTGCTGTTTGCAGGCGCCATTCAGATAAACGCCAAACGCCTTAAAAACGAAGCTATCACTATTATCACATTTTCAACAGTTGGGTTGCTTATATCTACTTTTGCTGTTGGAGGGCTGTTTTATTTTGCCGCAAAATTGCTTGGCCTGCAAATAGACTTTATTGGATGCCTGTTGTTTGGCGCCCTTATTTCGCCCACAGATCCAATTGCAGTACTGGGTATTTTGCGCAAGGCCAATATACCGGCTACGCTTGAAACTAAAATATGCGGCGAATCGTTGTTTAACGACGGGGTGGCAGTGGTAGTATTTATTACGCTTTTTGAAATTATAGAATCCGGCACCGGTAATATTTCATTCGCGCATATCTTTTCCCTGTTCCTGCAGGAGGCCATAGGTGGCCTTATATTCGGTGCGGCCCTGGGTTACTTAGGCTTTATTGTGTTAAGGAGTATTGACGATTACATGGTTGAGGGGCTTATTACCCTGGCTATTGTGATGGGTGGTTATTACGTGGCAGACATGCTGCATATTTCAGGCCCGCTTGCCATGGTGGTGGCAGGTGTTATAACGGGCAATAGAAGCCGCGAACGTGGCATGAGCGATACTACACGCAACTATATTGATCACCTTTGGGAAATGATTGACGAAATACTAAACGCGGTGCTGTTTTTATTAATAGGGCTTGAGATGGTGGTAATACCTTTTAACAGCACGCTGCTGTGGCTGGGGTGTATAAGTATTGTAATTGTTTTGTTTGCCCGTTTTATATCTGTTTTCCTGCCCTTGCGGCTGCTGCTTTTTAAAGCAACCTTTGAAAAAAATGCTGTGGCCATACTAACCTGGGGCGGCTTGCGTGGTGGGCTGTCTGTGGCATTAGCCTTATCGTTGCCGGCTACTATGTATGGAGGCATTTTTGTGCAGGTTACGTATATTGTCGTACTGTTTTCAATTGTTGTGCAGGGGCTTACTGTTGGCAAAATAGCCAAACGCTGAGGTGTGTTGATGCATAAGTACCAGCCCTGCATAAGGCAATAATGCCGGGTTAATGTGCCACTAAAATATTTTACAGTGGTCAGGCCAGCAGGTTTGCAGCCCTGTCTGTTATCATTTTGCTTATAGTGCCTTTAAACATGGTAAGCGCCATTGGCAGCCTGGCATCAAGGTGAAGACTGTTTTCATTTACAGTTAATGTGCCAGATATATCAAAACCCTGCGCGGTAAAACTAAAGCTGCCTGTATTGCCTTCCCAGCTTTCCGTCAGGTTTTTAATAATAGCGCCGTGTTCGTTTTTTACTTCGGTCAGCAGATTTTTTATACGGCTTACTGCTTCCTCCCTGGGTATGCTGAAGGGGACATCAATTTCCATGCTTGCCATTATGCGCGTTTAATTTTTTGCGAAGATAGCCTTACCAATACAAGTCGCAATGCAAACATTGCGTTTTACTGTAATAACGCATCAATTTTTTTAAAAGCATACCCTTTTTCTTTAAGGGTTGTTATTAGTTCATCAAGCCTGTTATAAAGTTTGTCTTTTCTGCGTTCATCCGTGCCCGCATGTATTAAAATAATGGCGCCGTTTAAGCCATTGGTATTATTGGCCAGCAGTTGATGTATGCTTTGCATAATCCAGTCGCTTGTTTTATATGCTGCCATGCCGGGGTAGGTATAATCTGCATTGGTGCGTACGCCGGGTGTAAAACAAACTACCTGCAGCCCTGCATCGTGGCCCCAGGCTGCAATACTATCGTTCCACCACTCGTATGGCGGAATAAAGCAATGTATGTTGGAGGTATCAATGCCCGCTGATTTTATTGCTGCTATACCGGCGTGAAGGTCATTTAAAAATACCTGTTTGGTAACCAGCAGGCTGTCACGATTATTCCAGTCGTTATACAACAGGTGCATGCCGGAATGTGTGCTCATATAATTACCGTTTTTATACAGTTGCTGCAGCCACGGCGTAAACTGTTTATTGCTGTAAAACCTTCCTGTTAAAAAGAAAGAGCCCTGTACGCTCTGGCTTTGCAGTGTAGCTGTTATAGCCGGTAGGCCATCCCCAAATTCATCGCCGGTAAACACCAGTGCAACGGCGTGTTTCGTGCTGTCGCCCCGTACAATACCGCCATGGTCAAAAGTAAACCTGTTATTTGCCTGCGCCTGTTGCGCGGCCAGCAGGTATATAAGCGATGCAGTGCCATCCATAGTAGGTTCGTTGGTACTGTAATCGCCATAATCGTCATGATACACGGCGAGTTTGCTTTGAAAAGGAGCATATTCATCACTGTCATGCAATTGTATGCCTATTAGGTTGCTGTAAATACTCGTGTACACTGGCCCGTCAACAAGACCGCCGTCAATAGGAAAGCCCTTAAGATGGGTGAAGGCAGAGTGAGGGTCAGCCGGGGTGTCGCCCCATTGCGGCAGCCCGTACACCATACTTGTGCCCCAGGGATTGCAGCCAAACACCCAGTCGAAACAAGCCTGTTCCAGCGGAAGATATGTTTCGTCGCGGGTTAGCTGCCTGTACCAGTAGCATTGTATGGCAAAACTTACGGTTAGGTTATTGCTGCACCATATAAATGGTATGCCGCGGTAAAAAGCGTTATCACGTGCTTTTTTCCAAACACGGTTAATGCCTGCTTTATAAAAGGCCACCAGCGAATCTTTTCTGCTCCCGGCAAGTGCTGTGGCCAGTTCGTAATGGCCCAGGTTAATAAAGGGGTACCACTGGTAATGCTTTGCCGTGTCAGCGCCCAGCCACGGTGTTATTTTTTCCTGCAGGGCGTAATTGTAAGCGCTATCAAGCAGGAAGGGTTTGCGCATAATACCGTTTTTATATATAGCTGCGGTAGCCAGTTCCATATCATCAGTCCAGTTATCTTCCGCATATATGTAAGGCGACAGTACAGAAGCCGTTTGACAGGCGCCGGGTTTACTAATGCCCATCTGCAGTGCTGTAACCGCGCCGGCTGACAGCTTAGCAGCGTAGGTTGCATCAACACCGGTAAACATGCGGCTGCCAAGCGCAAAAGCACTGGCAAACTTACCTGCTGTGGATGCTACCCCGGTGGTATTATTTGTAAACCTGCCCCTTTGTTGCGGCAGGCCATTACAGAAATACACCGGCCGTTCATTACCCCTGCCGTAAAAATTGTAATCTTCTTTAGGTATGCGCATGCCGCGGTGGTCGCGGTCATCGCCCACCTGGTTAAACATCCAGTCATCTTTGGGGTGCATTTTCAGCAGCCAGTCAAGCCCCCATTTAGCTTCATCCAGTACATCGGGCAAGCCGTTTTTGCCATCTAAACCATTTGCCTGTTTTCTATCCGTAAACACGCCGGGAAAGTCCCGGTATGCAGCCAGCAAATGATAAGTAGCGTTGGCAGAAGTTGTGGAATACTGCAGGTAATCACTGGCATCGTGCCAGCCGCCCACTACGTTAATATGCGTACTGTCAGGCATAGGGCCGTACAGTGTATAACCATCCTGTGTATGGCAGGAATCTTTAAGAAAGGGGTTAAACCCGCTGCGTTGCTGGCGCATGTACCGCAGGCAAAAATCAGCCGCGCCGTTATACACGTCCTCGTTTATTTTAAACACGGGCGATGTTATATTACCAGCCCGCAGGTAATAACTGCCTCTTTGCCGGAAAGATGAAAAGTTTAACCTGTATGTATTTGTAAAAGGCCCGTAAGCGCCAAAATTATTGCTTGCTTTGCCGGTAAACACTACCCGGTTGGTGGCTGCATTTACCAGGTAAAAAGAAGTTATACTAACATTATCCCTGCTTGCCCATACCGCCACTTTAACGCCGCCAGGGGCATAGCCTAACTGGTTAATGCGGATAACGGGCTGGGCCGTTAGCCATGAAAAAATGCATAAAACAGCAATTGCTGACACAGTTTTTTTTAGCATTTGTTATAGTTTACGCGGTGGGATGGTTTACTGCAATATTGCAAAAGTTTTTTAATTAGTTACCCTGCATAAAAAATCCCCGCCAATAACTGGCGGGGACTTTTATCCGTTTAACGTTACACAACTTAATGTGCTTCGTCATTTTTCTCAACTCTTCTTACAGGTGCCTGCTGGCGGCGTGCACGGGCAGCTTTTTTGTGCTCCTCGTTGCGGCGCTGTATGTTTTGTTCGTGCTCTTCATGCCATTTCTGGAACTTTACCATGGCTGTAGCTTCATCAAACAAACCCAGTTTTACACCACGTAATAAATGTTTTAAGAACAACACACCCTTAAATGAAAGAATACGCCTTACGGTATCAGTAGGTTCTGCACCTTTGTGCAGCCACTCTAATGCTTTCTGGCGATCTAACTGGATTGTTGCAGGTACTGTTAACGGGTTGTAAGTACCAATCTTCTGGATGAATTTACCATCCCGGGGTGCACGGGCGTCGGCTACTACTATAAAGTAAAACGGACGCTTCTTAGAGCCGTGCCTCTGTAATCTCATTTTAACTGCCATCTTAAATAGACATTTAAAGGCTAAAAAATTAGGTTAACATTTAATTTGAGCGACAAAAGTAAAAGTTTTGAGGGAAATACCAAATATTCTAAAATAAACTTAACACCAAAAGGGGTTTCTGTATTCCGCTATTCGAAATTCGGGCCTTTTCCTTAAAATTACTCTAATACAGCATAACAGGTAAAACCCGTATTTGTTGAGTGCAAACCAATATCAAACTGCTCTTTCCAATGCTTATCTTCTCATGCCCGGCATACGGCCCAGGGGCATTTTGTTCATCATCTTCATCATTTCGCGCATTTGGTCAAATTGCTTCATAAATGCATTTACATCTGTCATTTCTTTACCGCTGCCTTTTGCTATGCGCTGCCTCCGGCTTTGATTAATACTGTCAGGGTTAGCGCGCTCGTAGGGGGTCATGCTTTTAATCATTGCCTCAATGCCTTTAAAGGCATCATCGCTGATGTCAATGTCCTTAATAGCTTTACCCATGCCCGGTATCATACCCATCAGGTCTTTAAGGTTACCCATTTTCTTAATCTGCTGCAACTGGTCTAAAAAGTCCTGGAAATCAAACTGGTTTTTTCTTATTTTCTTTTCCAGCCTTTTTGCTTCCGCTTCGTCGTACTGGGCCTGCGCTTTTTCAACCAGGCTTGTAATATCACCCATGCCCAATATACGCTGGGCCATACGGTCGGGGTAAAATACATCCAGCGTGTCAAGCTTTTCGCCGCTGCTTACAAACTTTATGGGCTTATTTACGGTATATTTAATAGAAAGCGCCGCACCACCCCGGGTATCGCCATCCAGTTTGGTAAGCACCACCCCGCTAAAATCTAAGCGGTCGTTAAAGGCCTTGGCAGTGTTTACTGCGTCCTGGCCGGTCATACTGTCCACAACAAACAGTATCTCTGCAGGTTTTACGGCTTCTTTAATATTGGCCACCTCGGTCATCATTACTTCGTCAATAGCCAACCGGCCCGCGGTATCTATAATTACTACGTTTTTATTTTTACTCTTCGCCTCTTTAATGGCATTTTCGGCTATTTCAACAGCATTTTTATTCTCCGGCTCGCTGTACACCTCTACATCTACCTGGCTACCCAGCACTTTTAACTGGTCAATAGCCGCCGGGCGGTAAATATCTGCCGCTACCAGCAGCGGGCTTTTGCCCTTTTTGGTTTTAAGATAATTGGCCAGTTTGCCGCTAAAGGTGGTTTTACCGCTACCCTGCAGGCCGGCGATTAATATAATGGCGGGGTTGCCGGCAGTATTAAACTGGGCTTCTGTGCCTCCCATTAGTTCCGTAAGCTCATCCTGCACAATTTTTACCATCAACTGCCCGGGGCTAATAGCGTTTATCACCTTAGCGCCGGTAGCCTTATCTTTTACCTTATCGGTAAACTCCTTCGCAATTTTATAGTTTACGTCGGCGTCAATCAACGCCCTGCGAATATCCTTTACGGTATTGGCAATATTCAGTTCGTTAATACGGGCCTCGCCCTTAAGATTTTTAAACGCACCTTCTAACCGCTCTTGCAGATTATTGAACATAGTACTGTACTTATTTTTGCTCTTATTTGACGGGTATTATGCCCTGCCAACAGGGGTGCAAATGTAAATAATTAATGGGTTTGGCTGTTGGGTTATCTTTTGCCGTTTTTTGGCAGCCATATTTATTAGGACGGGAACCGCTTTTTCGCAGTTTGGTTTGTATTTCTATTCAGTTTCAGTTTAGCTGCAAACGGTTATATATCATTATATTTGATTTGTAAAAAGATTGAGCCATGAGTAAAAGCAGGAAATCCAAAGCAAAAAAAGCCGCCCCGCAAAAAAGCGGTCTAATTATGAAAAGCGGTAACGCCGGCAGCGGTCATGCGCGGCCTACAGGAATGATACCTTCAGGCGGCATATCATCCGCAAAAAAAGGAAGCGCCCAAAACAATGCACCAAGAAAGGCGCAATAACCGGTATTAACATAGGGTAAAACTTTTCAAAAAGCCACTCGCACATAACGGGTGGCTTTTGCGTTAAAAATACGCAATAGGGTTCGCTCCGTTATTAATTAGCAAAGCGTAATTATTTTTTATTAATAAATTTTTTATGCTCCTGTGTAAAAATACCTATATTTAGCTGCCGCTTTTATTAACGATAAATACTGCTATATGATACAAGACAATGAGCAAAACGTTGCCCAGGGCCCCGGCAACGATAAAACAACCGAATCTCCTCAACAGCCTTCGCAAATAAACCGCCGCAAATTTGTTGGCATGGCTGCTTCTTCGGCACTGGCATTTACTATTGTTCCCCGTCACGTACTTGGCAGGGGCTTTACTGCACCCAGCGATAAAATAACCCTTGCCTACATAGGCATAGGTACCCAGGGCATACGTGAGTTACTGCCCATGCTGAAGAACGACCAGATACAGGTGGTAGCCGTTTGCGACCCCAACAAAGAATCCGTAGGATACAGGGACTGGGGGCCAAAAGGCTCACTAAACGATATTCGAAAAACAGTTAATGACCCCAAGTGGGTTGCCGGTGGCGACAACGGCGTGCCCGGCGGCCGCGAAGTAGGCAAATCTATCGTTGACAGTTACTACAAAAATGTTAAGCCCGACTGGAATATGAAAGGCTGCACTGCCTACGAAGATGTGCGCGAACTTTTTGAAAAAGCAAACGACATTGATGCCGTTAAAATAATGACACCAGACCACCTGCATGGTGTGCTGGCCATTGCTGCTGTTAAACGTGGCAAGCATGTGCTGCTGCACAAGCCGCTTTCAAACCGCTTGCTGGAGGGGAAAAAAGTAATTGAGCACTGCAGGCAAAGCAAGTCAATTACACACCTTATCCCCTGGGATTCTAACGGTAACATGGACCCGGTAATGGCGTGGATTAACAGCGGCGCTATAGGTACGCTAACGGAAATACATAACTGGACCAACCGCCCTGTGTGGCCTCAATACCCGATGAAACCGGCAGAGGAGCAAATACCGGCGGGCCTTAACTGGGATTTGTGGCTGGGCCCTGAAGCAATGCGTCCTTATTCATCACAATATACCAACATGGTGTTTCGCGGCTGGTACGACTTTGGAGGAGGCAGCATGGCAGATATGGGCCACTATAGCCTGTGGACGGTTTTTAAAGCCCTGCAATTAACCGCACCGCATACTATTATACCGCATTTAAGCCACTATGTAGCTTTTAATGGCGTGGTGCCTTACCAGGTGAGAAATGATTTTTCATTCCCCTTTGCCAGTACAGTACGTTTTAAATACCCTGCCAACGGCAACCGCGGCCCGGTTGACCTTTGCTGGTACGATGGAGGTATGCAGCCGCCCGTTCCGCCGGAACTGGCAGAGCAGAACAAAGAGCTGCCTACCGAGGGAATGATGTTTGTGGGTACTGAAGGCAAAATATTGGCCGGCTTTAATGTGCAGAACCCGCAGCTTATTTCCGGTAAGAAAAATGCTACTGATAATACCAAGCCAGATACCCGCGGCCAGGTGGAGCAGGAGTCAGCAGCATTGCCGCTGTTTGTAAACGCATGCAAAACCGGCCAGCAGTATGCCGGTAATTTTATTGAAGCAGAACATATAACCGAGGCGGTAAACCTGTACAGCGTTGCATTGCGTACCGGCAAATTACTGAAGTATGATGCTGCCGCACAAAAAATTACCAATACCGCTGATGCCAATAAATACCTTAGCCGCGAATACAGGACCGGCTGGGACCCCGCAACCATATAACTGTCAACAAACCAAACAACACTACAACACTCAAACACCGCTTAAACAAATACAGTATGAACAACATAAACAGGCGAGCATTTTTAAGCAAAACCGCTATAGGTGCAGGCGCACTGGCACTTAGCCAGGTACCCGGCATGCTGCATGCCGCACGTGCTGTTAATATGCCCGTGGGTTTTCAAACCTTCCCGGTACGCGATAAAATGGGCAAAGACCTGGCCGGCACGCTGAAGGGCATGGCCGATCTCGGCTATACCTATTGCGAAATGTGCTATCCCGTTGATTATGCTTCTATTGGCTACGGCTTTATGAAAGATATGAAGCCGGCAGAGATAAAGAAAGTGATTGAGGACTCCGGTCTTAAATGCATAAGCAGTCACTTTGGAAAAGCCAGTCTTACTGCGGATAAGGTAGATACGGCCATTGAGTGGGCACACACTATGGGCCTTACCCAAATGATATGCAGTACCTTTTGGCTGCCTAAAAACGCCACGCTGAAAGATTATTATGACGATTGCGACAGGCTGAACAAAGGAGCTGAAAAAATAAAAGCAGCGGGTATGCAGGCAGGCTTCCATAACCATGATATGGAGTTTCATGAACTGGAAGGCAAGCTTATTTATGACGAACTGATGGCACACCTTGACCCCGACCTGGTAAAAATGCAGTTTCAAACCCAGGTAGTTACGTTGGGCTATAAAGCGGCGGATTACTTTAAAAAATACCCGGGCAGGTTTATAAGCAGCCACCTTAGTGACTGGACTGCTGATAAAAAAGAAGTACCTATTGGCAGCGGTGTAATTGATTGGAAAGAATTTTTTAAAGCCGCTAAAAAAGGGGGAGTTAAAAACATTTTTGTAGAAGAAGAGGCCAATCCTGAAAACATGAAAAACAGCGTTACCTACATAAAATCGCTGTAACAACATAAAAACTGTACCTCTCTCACCTTTAGGAATAGAGTAAGGCTGTTTCTTTTGAAGCAGCCTTTTTTGTTGCCCGCACATAAAAAGTGGTTTTGGCTGCTCCTTTACAAATCAATCAACCCATCAACTAACCAACTACCTGTAGCGCTTGCGTAAGCCGCTCACTTTCAAGGTTTTTTATTAAACGGTCGTAATGCACCCAGGCGTATTGCAGTTTAGCTTCCTCAGGTGCAAGGCTAATTTCGCCATTCCACATTCCCTCATGAAACTCTCTGAACCCTGGTCTTGGTATATTTACATCTACCGGTTTGCCACCAGCGGCTGTAAGCAGTAAAAATGAGAAATAAAACATGTGAAGCATTTGGCTAAACAGGTAAAAACGGGCGTATTCATATTCACTCACCGGCCCGTCAAAATAAGTCTCCAAAAAATGTTTTTCGTCCATTTCATTTCTAATAACAAAGTTGGCTATCATGCACAGGTCTAAATAACGGTCGTTTAAAAAGCCAGCCTCCCAATCTACCAACCATACACTTTCACCATCATACAAAATGTTCTCAGCTTTTACATCGTTATGGCATGATACGTACCCGTCTGCATTACGGGGGTAAACGGCGGTAATACGGTCGTAAGCCGTAAAAACTGTGTCAATTGTTTCTTGCGGTACAATTCCCACTGCTTTAAACTTCTGCATAAATTCATTCATGCTGTCTAAATACATCATACGTTTCGGAAAACCAGGCAGGGCATGTAACCGTTTCAGCGCAACAGGCATTTTTTGCCTGGCAACATCCAAAGGAAAAGGCACGGCCTGTATAAAATCCGTAATAATTATTCTGTCTTCCCGGCTGTAATAAACAGTGCGGGGCGCAAGCCCGGCCTCTGCCGCAGGCTTCATACATACATACTGGTGTTCAGGGTCAGCAATGGCATCGGTGCGGGTAATAATACGCAGCAGGTAGTAATTGCCTTTTACCAGAATCTTGTAAATAAGGGCGGTGCTTAGCCCTGCGGTTAATTGTTCAATACTGTCAAATTCTGTTACGGAAAAAGCGGTTTGCAAGGCACGTGTAACGGCCTCCTGTTTGTTTTCGGGCATCATAAAGTTGAGGAATGTGTTTGGTTAATCTGTCAAAAATATGAGCCGGCCAAAGCGTAAAAAAGCTTTATAAACTATATTTTTTTTCGCAAACTTTTGTCGTGCATGTATTGTTGTTCATTTAGTTAAGATAGCAGCCTAACGACCTGGATGTATGCGTGCAACAGTGGTTGAGTAATTTAGTAAACTATTGCCGTATCTTTATTGTTATCCTTATTTCCAATGTTATATTGTCACTCATAATACATAAATTCCTATTCCAGGTTCTAAAACACCCTTCTTATTTCATATTTGTTTAAATCACCCTGCTTTTTTCATCCTAATCTTTTAAATCTTTCCCAATCATTAGTTACCTTACATTCCTCAAAACTAACTACTGTGAACAGGAGAAACTTTTTAAAGAATGGCTCAGTTGCAGGCATAGCCGCAACGGCCGTAGCTGCAATGGCAGGCTGTGATACACCCGCAGGCAACAATAAAACAACCGGCGATGCGAATGCTGCCGCGCCAAACTACAACGACTTTACTTTAAACGAAACCTCTATTGACGACCTGCAGGCTAAGATGAAAAGCGGCGAGCTTACATCGCGCGCCATTACAGAGGCATACATAAAGCGCATTGATGCAATTGATAAAAACGGGCCTAAAATAACCTCGGTGATTGAACTTAACCCCGATGCACTAACTATTGCGGATGCGATGGACAGCGAGCGCAAAGCGGGCAAGGTACGTGGCCCTTTGCATGGTATACCGGTATTAATAAAAGATAACATAAGCACAGGGGATAAAATGATGACCACTGCGGGCGCACTGGCG
>DASZUX010000515.1:0-2493 GCA_035547455.1 Chitinophagaceae bacterium | reverse complement strand
GAAAAGACCCTTGGTTAAATGTGAATACACAATAGGGTGTACTACGATAGTTAAGTTTTTATGCTGGTGAGTAATAAGATAATGCAGCCGTTTTTCAATTTCATCTTCCAGCAGAAAGGAAGATGTTATTTTACCTGTGCCATTACAACTTGGGCAAATTTCGGCAGTATTAATATTTACTTCCGGCCGCATGCGCTGCCTTGTAATTTGCATGAGCCCGAATTTTGAAATAGGCAGCACAGCGTGTTTAGCCCTGTCGGTAAGCATAAACTTCTCCATTGCTTCCTGCAGTTTTTTCTTGTTTTCGGGCAGCTTCATATCAATAAAATCAACCACAATTATTCCGCCTATATCGCGCAGGCGTAATTGCCGGGCTATTTCTTCCGCTGCCTCCAGGTTAGTATCAAGGGCATTCTCTTCCTGGTTGTTACTTACGCTTTTATAACCACTGTTAACATCAATAACATGCAGCGCCTCCGTATGCTCAATAATAAGGTAAGCGCCGCTGTGCAGGTTAACTGTTTTGCCAAACGACGATTTTACCTGCTTATTTATACCATATTGATCAAATATAGAAACGCCATTGCTGTGCAGGGTTACAATATCTGCCTTATGGGGGGCTATTTTATGAATATAGCTCCGTATGTCATTGTAAATATTCTTGTCGTTAATAATAACCCGGTTAAAGTCTTCATTCAGCAAATCGCGTAATATGCTGGTGGTTTTGTCCTGCTCGCTTAATATTTTGGCGGGGGGCTGGGCATTTTTCAGGTTTTTTTGAATAGTCTTCCACGTATCTACAAGGCTTATTAAATCATCATGCAACTCTGCGGTATTTTTTCCTTCTGCCGCGGTACGTACTATAACGCCAAAGTTTTTTACCTTGATTGATTCGATGATTTTTTGAAGCCTTTTACGCTCGTCTGCGGAATGTATTTTTTTTGAAACCGCCACAATATCATTAAACGGTGTTATTACCACAAACCTGCCGGGCAAAGATATTTCGCAGCTCAGGCGCGGCCCTTTGGCAGCAATGGGCTCTTTTAATATTTGCACCAGTATATTAGGCTTACCGCCAAGTACCTCGTTTATCTTGCCGGTTTTTAGTATTTCAGGCTCAACAGTAAACTTTGAAAAATCAAAAATGTCAGCGTTTTTATCTGAAATACACTGCTGGGTAAATTTGAGGAGGGAGCGGGCATAAGGACTTAAATCAGTATAATGCAAAAATGCATCTTTCTCAAATCCTACGTCTATAAATGCGGCATTTAAACCGGGTATCAGCTTTTTAACTTTACCCAGGTAAAGGTCTCCAACAGCAAAATTGGCATCCGCTTTTTCGCTGTGCAGCTCTACCAGTTTTTTGTCTTCCAGCAAGGCTATTTCAACGCCGGAAGGAGCTGCATTTATTATAAGTTCTTTGTTCACAAACTTGCAACTTTAAATAATAGTGGGTATTGCACAGGCATATACAATACAGTATGGGTTTATCTGCATTACCAATCAACACAGTTCTGCCTGGAATTAAGGAAAAGGAAAAGGTAAAAGTTGCTAAAAACAGGGCAGCGTTTGTAATTGGGCCCCGCCGCGGTTAAACCTGGCGGGGCCATTATTTTTAAGAAGATCTATTTGTTTTTCTTCTTATGGCGATTTTTTCTTAATCTTTTTTTGCGTTTGTGCGTCGCAATTTTATGACGCTTCCTTTTTTTACCACAAGGCATAGTTAAATAATTTTTGTTTATTCAAATCTCAGTTTACTGCAATGCTTTAATCCTGTTCTCAATCTCTTTCTTCAGGTCGGGTATATCTACCATACCTGCTGCTGCTTTGTACCATTTTACAGCATTTTCCCTATCCCCTTTACGGTCATAGGCCTCGGCCAGGTTAATAACTGCTTCAAGGTAATGAGGCTGTTTGCGTACTACAGTTAAAAAGCGCTCAATGGCCTTGTCTAACTGCCCGCTTTTAACACCACCCAAACCAAGCATCATTTGGGCGTACATATTATTGGTATCTCTTTCTGCAACCTCTCTTATAGCCATTATACCCTGCATGGGGGTGGCTGAAATATTGCCGAAAAGATAACAGGCGCCTAACCCAACTTTTGATGAATCATTTGCCGGGTTTAGCTGTAAAGCCTTTTCAAATAATGCTTTAGCCTGCGTTGCCTGCCAGGTTTGCATGGCAGCACTGGTATCGGCCATTGCATTATTTAACAGCAAATGGGCTGCAAAGGTGAGGTTTTTTTCGGAATTTTCCAATTTGGCAGCTTCGCCAAAATAAAATGCCCCTATGGAAGGCTGCCGGGCGGTATCGCCCCAAAACTCGGCAAGCTGCTTTAATACTTTAACCTGCTGCACTTTTACGTCGCCCCTTACCACGCTGTTTTCAAGCTGCAGTACACGGGTGGCCTGTGCCTGTGTAAGGTTTTTTTTAGCAATTGCTACAACATCAGCCGTAGTTATTGCAGGTGCTGCTTCAGCAGCCACGGGT
>DASZUX010000514.1:0-3382 GCA_035547455.1 Chitinophagaceae bacterium | reverse complement strand
AAACACGACGGTAAGCTGCACATATTAATAGGTAAATATGTGGTATATGAGGATTGCCCGGTTTATTTTGCAATTGTAAAATTTTGAAAGTTATTTTTTACGGCTATTTCAATAATTTTAAACCCTTGTTAGCGATTGTCGCATTATTAACCTATACATTATGTCAAACAGAAGATCTTTTTTAAAGCAGGCTGCAATGGGTGCTGCCGTAACCGGTTTTTCACCGTTGGTTTCACATGCCGGAAGTAAAGGAACTTATGGTAATAGTACCGGCAGCCAATTAAAACTTGGTATAGCAGGCTACACCTTTTCCCAGTCAACTATACCACAGGCCATTGCCATGATGGAACGTGTGAATATAAAAACATTCTCGCTTAAAGATATTCAATTGCCGTTGAACAGTAGTAAAGATAAGATTGATGAAGTAGTAAATACCTTTAAAAAGGCCGGCATAAATATTTACGGAGTTGGCGTAATATATATGAAGAAAAAAGAAGATGCAGACCAGGCATTTGAATATGCCAGAATGGTAGGTGTTGATATGATTATAGGGTCGCCGGTGTATGATTTATTGTCCTATGTGGAAGGTAAGGTAAAGGAATATAATATACGCCTGGCCATACATAATCACGGTCCTGAAGACCCTGTGTACCCCACACCGGGAGACGTTTATGACCATATTAAAAACCTTGACAGCAGGATGGGATTATGTCTTGACATAGGTCACACACAGCGCGATAATATTGCCCCTGCCGATGCTTACCTGCAATACCATGACCGCATTATGGATATGCATATAAAAGATGTGACTAAAGCGGCTAAGGATGGCAAAAGCCTTGAGGTAGGCAGAGGCGTAATAGACATACCCGCATTTGTAAAAGCCCTGTATAAAAAAGGTTACAAAGGTTATTGCAGTTTTGAACATGAGAAAGATGCTAAAGATCCTTTGCCGGGCTTAGAGGAAAGCGTGGGTTATTTTAAAGGGGTTTGTGCTGTAATTAATAAAAAATAATAGCTACCGGTTATTCTTCTTTCAGCAAATCATCTTTTGCTTTTAAAAGAGCCGTTTTTTCGGCTTTTGAAATTTTAGGATAAGCCAGATTAAGCTTTTCAAACTCATTATATATTACAGTTCCTACTGCAAGCTGCATATACCATTTGTCGTCGGCGGGTATAACATACCATGGCGCATGTTTAGTAGAAGTGTGGCTTAATGCATCTTCATAAGCCTTTTGATAGTCGCCCCAGTGTTCACGTTCTTTTAAATCAGCAACAGAAAATTTCCAGTTTTTTTTAGGGTTGTCAATCCGTTCCATAAACCGTTTCTTTTGCTCGTTTTTAGAAACATGCAAAAAGAACTTTAATATAATAGTGCCATTTTCGGCAATATTCTGCTCAAAACAATTTATCTGTTCAAACCGGCGTCTCCAGAACTTTTTGTTTACATCATTTATTGAGTGGATGCCCGGCAAATTTTCGTTCAGTAAAAATTCGGGATGCACTCTTGTAACCAGCACATTTTCATAGTGAGAGCGGTTGAAAATGCCAATTTGCCCGCGTTCAGGCAATGCCTTATAATGCCGCCACAAATAATCGTGTTTAAGTTCTTCGGAAGAGGGCACTTTAAAATTGGTTACGTTAACCCCCGTGGCATTAAGACCGGCGGTAATATGTTTTATAGTGCTGTCTTTACCACCGGCATCCATGGCCTGCAATATTATAAGAATGCTATGCCTGCTGCCGGCATACAGTTTATCCTGCAGAATTGCAAGCTGATCAAGGCTGTTTTGCAAAAGTTTTTCACCCTGTTCTTTAGTATAGTTTTTATGCTTTATATCGGTAGGAAAATTGTCCAGCGAAACTTTTGTACCCGGTTTAACACGGTGCCTGTCAGTAGTAACAGTATCTTTCATTGCAATCAACTGTTTAAATAGCAAAGGTATTGATAAATATATTCAACCCCCTGTTAAAGTAAGCCCCTTGCCGGTATAATTACTCTTCAAAACTTATCCTGCTCCATTTTGCGGGCAGGTGTGTATCGTAAATGCCATGGCTGTTTAGGGCCATAGCCGGGTGTGGAGTAACTTCCATGCCACCCACCACCAGTTTTTGAAACCTCCCTAAAAAAAGGCTCCACGTATCCCCGTTTTTTGGTGGTATGCTTCGCCCGCCGGCAAGTAGGGTAAGGCTTGTCCATGGTATGGCTATTTCAAGGTTCCAGCCTTTATCAATATCACTATTGTTGTTTATGGTACCTTCAAGTTGTACAGCAGTTTGCAGACCTGGCATATCAAAATTGGTAAATGCCCAACGTATGCCGCGCGGGTGCGTACCCTTCCAAAAGGTAGCGCCGCTGCGGTCATAATCGCCGCCAAACGTGTAGGCTTGCGGGTGGTGCACATCAAACTGCGGAATATCAAACCTGCTACCCCGCGTATAAGCATCCTTCCATATAAAAAATACTTCGTACACGGTATTGGCTGCGTTTACTTCCAATTCATAGTAACAGTCACCGCCATCAATAAATACTTCAAGGTCGTTCTCCAAAAAAACTATGCTGTCCCGTTCAGTTTGCTTCGCTTCAATAAAAGGCTCTTCGGCAGTTATGGCAATGTAAAGGTGCGTGTCGCTCCATAACAGGGCGGTTTGGGTGTTATACATGCCAGGCTGCCCGGTAACCATATCCTCAAATCGTTTGCTCCAAACGGCACTTTGCCAAATCTCTTTGTAAATATTACCATCTATATGTATGGGTGAAGTAATTTTTTTTGCGGTATAGTCTGTTTGCGTCATGCGTATGCTTTATTAAATCCCGGTCAAGATACTAATTCTGTGCAATAACCTTCTTGTCATTCACAATGGCTTTTCCATGAAGGCTTTTTCGCCCTGCCAAATATTGCAAAAAGCTAACCATGCAGGTTTAATATTGTCGTAAATGCCCTGCAATCAAAAGCAAAATAAAACAGGGTTAATTGCATGCCTGGTACAGGCAGTTGTTAAACAATACAAAATCAGCAATCAACACCGGTTATCCACACCGGAGTTTGTATATATAGGGAAGCCTGTATCCTTAGCAGCATAATTTACATGGCCCCTAACTGTTTTAAAAATTTTTCGGAATTTGCTTTTACTGCGGCGGCAGGATTTAGGCTGAGTGATTTTTTAAAATATTTTACAGCATTATCCTTATCACCTTTAGTGGCATACGCTTCACCCAGGCTGTCCCATACATTGGCGCTTCCTGGATGTTTGCCCGCGTTTATAGTAAGTATTTCTATTGCTTTGTCAACCTGGCCGCCCTGCAGTAATTGGTAACCATAATTATTCAGTTCGTTTTCAGTAGCTGCGGCAATAGCATCCTGCATTATTTTGTCGCCTTCGG
>DASZUX010000513.1:0-2563 GCA_035547455.1 Chitinophagaceae bacterium | reverse complement strand
AAACAGGCACTCAGGCTTTCGTACTTTTCGTCTATAAGTCGTCCGAATTTTTATGAGGTGATACCGCATGAGGGCGGTGACCCGGATGCCGATTATAACGAAAGAGGCAACCCCTATTTGAAAAGGACTACTGCCGATAATTTTGATTTAAGGTACGAGTTATTTCCGCGCGGGTTAGACCAGGTGCTTGCCGGTGTGTTTTACAAAACCATTAAAGACCCTATAGAATATGCGCTGGAAGACATTGGCACCAACACCTATTATATACCGGATAACTTTGGTACGGCCCATAACTATGGTTTTGAATTTGACGTTACAAAGTATTTCAGGCATTTTGGTGTAAAAGCCAATTATACGTTTACCGATTCAAAAATTACTACAGACAAGATTAAGCGTATAAGCAACGCCAGCGGGCAAACCACTGAAACTGTTCAACAAAGCCGTCCGTTGCAGGGGCAGTCAAAACACATAGCCAATTTCTCTTTGCTGTATAAGGATGATAACAAAGCAGGGTTAAATGCCCAGCTTGCATTTGGTTACACCAGCAGGCGTATTAACACAGTGTCGCAGTTTCTTGACAACGACCTTTGGCAGAAAGGCTTTGCCCAATTAGATTTTTCAGTAGAAAAAAGGCTTGCAAAACGCTGGTATATATATGCCAAGGTAAACAACCTGCTAAATACGCCTTACCAGCTTGAAATACTGCAAAAGAATACCGGCAGCATTACCGGCGTGCCCTATCAGAAAACAGGAGATTACGTGTTTGTACGCAAAGACGTGTACGGAATAAACTACCTGGCAGGCATTAAATTTAAAATGTAATTACAAAAATCAACAACCAGTATGAAACGTATTTATAACAAAGTCAATATTTTATTGCTGTTGCCGGCATTGGCGCTGGTTGCATCGTGCCACAAAGATGCAAGCATAAACATATCACAGCCTCAAATTTCAGCGGGGCAGGCAATAACTTCAGATACTTTAGCAGGCTCGGTTAAGGGTACGCTGTTATCCGGCAAAACATATTATTTCAGCAGCGATATAACCGTAAATGCCGGTGATACACTGTTAATGCAGGCAGGCTCAAAGCTTATTGCCCTTGGTGATGGCCTTACAACTGAAACCAGCCCGCAAATAACCGTTAACGGTACATTTGTAAGTCTTGGTACACAGGATGCGCAGAACTTTATTACCGTACCAGATGATAAACGCATTAATGCCAATGTTGGTAAAGGTTTTTGGGGTGGAATACAATGTGGCGAAGCCAGCGGCGACCTGGTAATAAAATGGACACATCTTGAGTTTGCAGGCGGCCCTGCCGGCCCCGACGCAGACCCCGCTGCATATTCAGCCGGCGACCCGCGTTATACCATTTTGTTTGCCAACGACCACGCCAACTGCATACTTGAAGATTCATGGATATTTGGCAGCACTGATGACGGTATGCGCGTGCTGAAAGGGCGTATAAGCATTATGCGAAATACTTTTGAAGCCTGCGGAAAGGCAGGCGGCGAGTCAGTAAACCTGAAAAGCGGCACTGTGGGAGATGTAGCTTACAACCTGTCAATAGGCGCGGCCACCAACTCGTTCAAATCATCCAACAGCGGCGGCGATTCTATACAAACAAACGTATATACGTATAATAACACCATGGTTAATGGCGGCTTGCGGCAGGTAAAATCCGGCAGGGGCGGCTCGATAAACTATGAGAAGGGAGCACAGGGCAAAGTGTACAATAACATAGTTGTAAATTGCCGGTTTGGCCTGCGTATTACCACTGATGCAGATATAGCCCACATTGCTTATAATAACCAGTTTTATTACGGCAACGCAGACTATTTTGTTCCCCAGTTTAATGCGGCGGACGGTATAGCAAAAACGCAAAGCGGCGATGTGAGGGGTGACGCTGCTAAAGCCAACAACCCCATGTTTGCCACTTACGATGTTGACATGTTTGATTACAGCAATGTAAAACCACCGCTGGATATTGCGGCTATGCCCTTTAGCATAATCACTGCCGTGAACTACAACTTTAGCCTGTTGCCTGGCTCGCCTGCACTAAAAACAGGGTTTACTGATTTTCAGCCCCTTTCTGTTGTGCCTGCCGGTGGGTTATACGGCGCCACCATACAAGGCCCGGGTGTTGATATGGGGGCTTACCAGAGCGATGGCTCAGGCAACCAGCATTATGCCTCAAGCCTTAGTTTTAAATAACTTTGCGCCTGCATGATGAAGCTATTTTGTATTGGCATATTGTGTTTTTCAGCGTTTGCTGCCTGCGGGCAGCCCGGGCCTGCAGGTAAGCAATACCTTGGTACTAAAACACCATACCCCGTTACGCGTATTATACGCAATACACCTGCACCAAAGGGCTACCAGGCTGTGTTTATTAACTATGTTGGCCGCCACGGCGCAAGGTTTTTAACCAAGCCGGGCAGTGATGTGCTGGTGGTAAATGTATTGGCACTTGCAGACAGCAACAATGCGCTTACTGCCACAGGCCGTAATATTAAACAAATGGCCCGGCGGTTTGAGGAGATTGAAAAAGGTAATTACGAAAATA
>DASZUX010000512.1:0-5107 GCA_035547455.1 Chitinophagaceae bacterium | reverse complement strand
TAACGATATTAATCCTGAAACGGGTAAGCCCTATGGTAATTATGTGCCTTATGTAATTGAAACATCAATAGGACTGGACAGGATGTTCCTGCTAATATTAAGCCATGCTTATGATGAAGAGGTGCTGAAAAAGGAAGATGGCAGTGATGATACCAGGGTGGTATTGCATATACCGGCAAAAATTGCCCCGATAAAACTGGCTATTTTACCGCTTATTAAAAAGGACGGTCTTCCGGAAATAGCCCGTAACCTGATGAATGAGTGCAAACAGTATTTCAGGTGTTTTTATGAGGAAAAGGATGCTATAGGCAAACGGTACCGCCGCCAGGACGCAATAGGCACACCCTTTTGTGTAACTGTTGACGGCCAAACGAAAGAAGATGGCACTGTTACCCTGCGCCACAGGGACACCATGCTGCAGGAACGCATACCGCTGGCCGAAATAAAAAATTTAATAATGCAGGCAATAAATTAAGCTTTTGCAAGTATATTTGCTGTTCGGTTTCCCCCTGGAGAAAATTTTATTACGGCAAGTAAACCTCTTTTTTGCTATACCGTATATACTAGAAAGATTTGTGAATTTATAAAAAGGAAACTATGACACACACCCTTAATCTGTTAATTGCAGATTTTTATCCTGCTTACTCACTGCTCATCGCAGGCATTATCGGCCTGGCAGCAGGTTTTTTTACAAGGCTGGCAATAAACGCCAAGCAGAAAAAAAATATTCTTAAGCTTGAAAATGAGATGCTTAGCAATCATTCACGCATCCTTTCGCTGGAAAAGCAAATAAGCTCGCTGGAAAAGGAAAACTTTGAGCTTTCTAAAAGCAGCCTTAAAAAAGCAGAATTAAAAGTATCGTAATTAACAAACACCACGCTTGCTAACCGTACAATTCAAAATGTATATCTTTTTTATTGTACCCTAAATCAAGCAGTTTTTTTCTGGCATCGTCAATCATATTTTTCCACCCGCAAAGAAAGAAGTTTGCTTCGGGCTTGCCATTTTGTATAATCTCTTCATATACAGAGTGTACATATCCCGTACGCATATCTCCCGGGGTTTCGCGTGAAAAAGTTGGCAGGTAAGAAAAACCATCCAATTGGGCCTCCAGTTGCTTCATTTCAGGCCCATACAGGCAGTCTTTTAATAAGCGGCAGCCAAAAATAAGGTAGATATTTTTGTGTGGAAGGTTATGCAGGTTTATGTAATGTGCCATTGACCTGAAGGGTGCAATGCCCGTGCCCGTACAAATAAAAAATAAATCCTTATCTACCACTTCAGGTAGTGTAAATACTCCTTGCGGGCCTCTTACGGGTATTTCACTGCCTTCTGTTACCTCGTTAAAAAGGTAAGTGGTGCCTAAACCCCCTTCAAGCAGCACTATTACAAGTTCGAAAATGTTGCTGCCGTCGGGGTGGGATGCAATAGAATAACTTCGCCAGCGCTTGTTCATCTTTTCGTGAATAGGCAGGTCCAGGGTTACAAACTGCCCGGGCTTAAAGTTAAAATTTTCTACTTCTGGTATTTGTATCCAAAAGCGCTTGGTGTTATGTGTTGCATCCTCAATTCTTATAATCTTCCCGGTTCTCCAGGGTTCCATATAGCAATTTTATGGTAAGTTACAAATTTGCTTTTATTGAAGTTTTAAATTTTCCAAACCATACTCCCCGCTTCGGCCAGTTTTACAGGCTATTTGTTTCGCAAGCGCATGCAACTTATTTTCATCTGTTTCAAGTGCTTACCTTCGCAGGTAAATTATTTTGAATGGAAACAGATTTTTTGGTAATTGGGTCTGGTGTAGCAGGGCTAACCTATGCTATAAAAACGGCAAAGCACTTTCCTGCAAAAAAGCTAACCATTATTACCAAAGCCAAAACTGATGAAACAAATACAAAATATGCGCAGGGTGGTATTGCAGGGGTATGGGATGAAGAGAAGGACAGCTTTGAAAAACATATTGACGATACGCTTATTGCCGGCGATGGGCTTTGTAACAGGCAGGTGGTTGAAATAGTAGTTACAGAGGGCCCGGAACGGATAAGGGAAATTATTGAATACGGTGCAAGATTTGATAAAGATGAAAGCGGCGAATACTCGCTTGGCAAAGAAGGTGGACACAGTGAAAACCGGATATTGCATCATAAAGACGTTACAGGCAGGGAGATTGAAAGGGCTTTACTGGCCGAACTTAAAACCTGCAAAAATGTGGAGCTTATTAACCACTGTTTTGTACTTGACCTTATTACACAACACCATCTTGGGTACCTGGTCACCAAGTCAACTCCTGATATTCAATGTTTTGGAGTATATGTGCTAAACTTGCAGAATAACCAGATTGAAAAAATACTGGCGCCTATAACGGTGCTGGCAACCGGCGGTAATGGCCAGGCTTACCGAACCACTACCAACCCCCGTATTGCAACCGGCGATGGGGTAGCCATGGTGTACCGTGCCAAAGGCAGGATTGAGAATATGGAGTTTATACAGTTTCATCCTACGGCATTATTTGAACCGGGGGTATCTCCTTCGTTTTTAATAACCGAAGCAGTTAGGGGTGACGGGGGAATTTTGAGAAATAAGGAAGGGGAGGCTTTTATGGCAGGCTATGATGAAAGAAAAGATCTTGCCCCGCGTGATATTGTTGCACGCGCTATTGATAATGAAATGAAAAAGGGTGGTACAGAGCATGTTTACCTTGACTGTACTCACATGGATAGGGAAAAATTTGTGCATCATTTTCCTAATATCTACGAAAAATGCCTGAAAATGGGCATAGACGTAATGCAGCAATGGATACCTGTGGCCCCGGCCGCCCACTATAGTTGTGGCGGAATAAAAACGGATGCAATGGCCCGCACCTCAATAAAAAATTTGTACGCCTGCGGGGAATGTGCCAGTACAGGGCTGCATGGCGCCAACAGGCTTGCCAGCAACAGCCTGCTTGAAGCAATGGTATTTGGCCACCGTGCGTATATTGATACAGTAGAAAAAACAGAAGTATTAACCCGGCAACCACCTGCGCAAGACCGGTGGGCAGTACCGGTACCGGATTGGGATGCCAAGGGAACTACCGAGCCCCGTGAAATGATTTTAATAACACAAAGCCTTAAAGAACTGCAGCAGATTATGAGCGATTATGTAGGGATTGTACGCAACGATGTACGTTTACAGCGTGCTTTGCGCAGGCTGGATTTGCTGCATGAAGAAACAGAACAACTGTACGAAAATACGAAGGTGTCTCCCCAGCTTTGCGAACTTAGAAACTTAATAACAGTAGGTTACCTGGTTGTTAAAGGTGCCCATTTCAGGAAGGAAAGCCGCGGGCTGCATTTTAATACAGATCACCTGCAAAAAAGTGAACTGTTACAGAATATTATTTTATAATATACACCTGGTATTACTGCTACGTGGGTATTGAAATACAAGACTGTTATCTTTAAAGTTTATATTCTTATAATGTACCAAATTGTTTATGCCATTTTTTACCTATTGTCTTTACTTCCGTGGCGTGTTATTTATTTGTTGAGTGATTTTGCTTATTTGCTTGTTTATTATGTTTTTCGTTATCGCAGAGACGTGGTAATGAATAACCTGGAAATAGCTTTTCCTGGAAAAACAGTTAAAGAAAGAGTTGCAATAGCAAAAAAATTTTACAGGCAGTTTACCGATAACTTTATTGAAGTAATTAAGCTTATTTCAATTTCTGAAGAGGAACTTAACAAGCGGTTTAAAGGCAATTTTGACGTTTTTAACGATTTATACCAGTCAGGTATCAATGTGCAGTTGCACCTGGGGCATTTTTTTAACTGGGAATTTGCAAACCTTGCCTTGTCTAATAACATGCCTTATACCTTTTTGGTAGTATATATGCCTATTAACAACAAGGTTTTTAACCGCTTGTTTATGAAGTTGCGCCAGCGCTTTGGTTCCAGCCTTGTTGCCGCTACAAATTTTAGAAATGAATTTTTGTCTTATTCAAAAGGCAGGTATGTGCTTGGGCTTGTTGGCGATCAAAACCCCGGCAACCCTGATAATGCGTACTGGACATATTTTTTTAAAAAACTAACGCCTATAGTTAAGGGGCCTGAAAAGGGTGCAAAAATTAACAGGACCGCTATTGTAATGTGCAGTTTTTACCAGGTCAAAAGGGGCTTCTATCAAATAAACTTTGAATTATTAACCACAAATCCGCGTAGCCTGCCTGATGGCGAGATAACAAAAAAGATGATTGCTTTTATTGAAGAGTCAATACGGCAGCATCCTTCCTGTTACTTATGGAGCCATAAACGCTGGAAATGGCAGTTTAACCCGGAAAAACACAGCAAACTTATTATTTAACAGGCACCCTGCGGGCTAATTTAATGCCTCTGCATTCTTTTCAAACTTAATGCTTTCCTGGCCTTTAAGGGCTGCAAAGCCACCATTAATATTTCTAAGGTTATGTATGCCCTGCCTTTTAAGAAGCGAACAGGCAATAATGCTCCTGTACCCACCTGCGCAGTGTACGTACAGGTTATCATCATCGTTAATAGGTGCCATGCTGCCGGGGTCGGTTAAAGCCGTAAGGGGAATATTTACAGCATCTTTTATGTGGCCGTCATCAAACTCAGCTTCTTTCCGTACATCTACAATTACCATTTTTTCATCAAAAGGCAAGTCCATCGCTACTTCATCAGCATCAACATCAATAATTATGTCAATTTCTTCCCCGCTTTTTTTCCATGCTTCAAAACCTCCCTGTAAATAACCGCCAAATAACTGGAAACCCACCCTTGCAAGGCGTATGGCCGATTCTTTTTCCTGCCCTTCTTCTGTAACAAGAACAATAGTCTTATCAAACGGCAGCAAAGTTCCTGCCCATTCGGCAAACCTGCCTTCCAGCCCTATACTAATTGAGCCTGGTACAAAACCCTGCATAAACAAAGCGCCGTTGCGGGTGTCAAGCATTATGATGTCATCTTTTTTAATCAATTGCTTAAAAGCGCTGACAGTAAGGGGCTCGAGACTTTTTTGTAAAAGCATTTCCAGGCTCTCATAGCCCTCCTTATTTATTTTTGCGTTTACAGGAAAATACTGCGGCGGTGCTGCAATGCCTTCTGTAACA
>DASZUX010000511.1:0-1937 GCA_035547455.1 Chitinophagaceae bacterium | reverse complement strand
GCATTAACCATTGCTGATGCCATGGATAGTGAACGCAAGGCAGGTAAAGTGCGTGGTCCGCTGCATGGCATACCGGTACTGGTTAAAGACAATATAAATACCGGTGACAAGATGATGACTACGGCCGGAGCGTTGGCCTTGACTGGAAATAAAGCTGCCAAAGATGCATTTATTATACAGCAACTGCGTGCTGCGGGTGCAGTATTGCTGGGTAAAACCAACCTTAGTGAATGGGCTAATTTCCGCTCCAGCCGTTCTACCAGCGGGTGGAGCAGCAGGGGAGGACAAACAAAAAATCCTAATATTCTTAACCGCAACCCCTCTGGTTCCAGCTCTGGTACAGGTGCTGCAGTTTCTGCTAATTTGTGCACAGTGGGTATTGGTACAGAAACTGATGGCTCGGTAGTGGCTCCTTCTTCATTTTGCGGTTTGGTGGGTATAAAGCCTACTGTTGGCTTATTAAGCCGTAGTGGTATTATACCCATTTCAAAAACACAGGACACTGCCGGTCCTATGGCAAGAACTGTGCGCGATGCAGCTATTTTGTTAGGCGCTTTAACGGGAGCAGATACTGAAGATAAGGTAACCAGGCAAAGTGAAGGCAAAGCGCAGAAAGACTATACAGGGTTTCTTAATGCCGGCGGATTGAAAGGCAAACGCATTGGTATAGAAAAACGCTTTTTAGAAGGCCATGAAGGCGTGGTGGGTTTGTACAAAGCTGCCATTGAGGTATTAAAACAGCAGGGCGCAGAAATAGTTGAAGTAGAACTGATGAAAGCCATACGGGAGGCTGGCAGCGGTGAGTTTACAGTAATGCAGTACGAGTTTAAAGATGGTTTAAATAAATACCTGGCCACGGCCACGGCAGACGCAAAAGTAAAATCGCTGGAAGATGTAATTGCATTTAACAGGCAAAACGCTGCTAAAGCAATGCCTTATTTTCAGCAGGAGACATTAGAAAGCAGTAATAAAAAAGGTGATTTGAACAGTAAAGAATATTTGGATGCTGTAACCAAAACGACAGGCTGCCGGAAGATAATAGATGATATGCTGCGGCAAAATAAACTGGACGCCATTTGCGGAACCAGCATAGGCTTTGCCTGCCTTACAGATTTGATAAATGGCGACTATGATACAGGGTTTTATTTTTGCCCGCCTGCAGCTATGGCCGGCTACCCCCACATTACAGTGCCGATGGGCTATGTGCATGATTTGCCGGTAGGTTTTTCCTTTTGCGGCACAGCCTATAATGAAGGCCCGTTGTTGACACTTGCCTATTCATTTGAGCAGGCAACAAAAAAGCGCCTGCCACCAAAGTTTTTAAACAGTTTTGAAGTATAGGCAATAAGCTGCCTGTGGATTATCATCATCCCTGCATCTAAATTGTATGTTTAAACAAGCTTTATGGGCAGGAACAATACTGTTAGTATTGGGATGCAGGATAACAACTGTTAACATAAATGTGGTATATGCTGTTATCAACGGAGTAATCCTTGACGATTCAATTTTTGCTCCTAATGTATGCGCAAAATTTTGGACACCTAAAATTCCTGATTCTATTATACAGAAGTACCTTAATGGAGACAAACAGTTTGTGCATGAACAATTGTGTGTTAGCAGAGGAAGTATATTGGATACCGGAAGGGTATTTTTTTATTGGAAAAAAAAGCACACAATTACAAAATCAAGCATTGATCAAAATTGTGCTGGGTATAATGAAATTGAAATCACTTACCCGGTTTTTTCGAAAGATTTGAAAACTGCTGTTATTGGTTTTAATTCAGTTGACGGTGGTTTTATAGCTGTCTGTATATTAACCAATAAAAAATGGACACTTGTCCGAAAGTATTACTCATGGATCTATTAAACAGAGTCATGAAAAATCGCTAAAAACATCAAGCCGTTAGCCCTTAATTATTTTACCCGTTCGTCTAAAT
>DASZUX010000510.1:0-6116 GCA_035547455.1 Chitinophagaceae bacterium | reverse complement strand
CTTTAGACGGCCTGGCTTATACCTGGGTGAAGCCTCGTTACCCGCATACGAACGGTATCACAAGGTCAATGCAAGCCTTGGAGGTTTGCCGTTCTTCCTGACGAATGCATTAACAATGCTGAAGGCTTCGTTGCAATATTATTATTTTACTATTTGCACCGAAATAACAGCGCCGTCATTGCCGGTTACTTTCAGGTTATAAATTCCTGCAGCCCAGGAAGAAGTGTTATACATTATATCATTTACACCGTTATTTAGCAGTTTACTGTCAGTTACTATAGCCTTACCTGTTACGTCAGTTATAACGATACTTACCTTTTCTTCCTTAGGTGATCGGATAATCGCCCTTAAAAAGTTTTGAATAGGGTTACCTAATACTGTTACAAAAAGTTTTTGATCGCTGGCTGTTGCATCCGTACTTGCATTCTTTACAAGAGCGAAACTCTTATCGGCACCTGCATATAATTCATTTCCCGTTGCGTAAGTGTAACCGTTTATAAACAATTTTTGATCGCCTCCAATGTAGTTGCTAATGGTTACACCGGAAAGCCCTGCATCTGATATTTGTTTTGTGCCTGCTTCTGTACCATTAGACACATACAGGTGTCGCTGACCTAAACTGTCATACGCCATAAAATAAAGCTTGCCTGCCCCAATGGCCAACATTTGCGGTATACTGCTGTTTGCTCCGGCAAGAATGTCCTTAACTAAAACCGTTCCATTTGATGTTCCGTCAGATTTCCAAAGCTCGTTGCCGTGCTGCGGGTCATTCGCTGTAAAATAAAGAACACTGTCGTCTCCAGTGAGATAATCCGGACTTGGCGAATTTGCGCCAGGGTAAATATCTTTTAATAACTTAGTACCTCCCGTTGTACCATCTGATGCATAGAGCTCATAATTAGTTACACCGTCATTTAATGTAAAAAAAAGCTTGTTAGCGGCTGTAGCTAGTTCTACACCGGTATTTTGAGCAATAGCATAAGTGCCTTTGCCTGTGCCATCTGTTTTGAATACATCATAAAAACCGTTGGCTGGCGTTGCTATAAAGTACAGATTGCCATGATATTTTAAAAAATTTGTTGGATAAGAATTTGCAGTACCCGGGAAGATATCTTTAAGCAACTTAGCACTACCCGGTTCATTTGTTGCCTTCCAAAGTTCTGCTCCGTGCACATTGTCAATTGCATTCCAGATCAATATATTTCCTATAGTCCCCCCATGCCGGGTTTGATAAACTCCCACGAGCGTTTGGATTTTCGTCCATTGGTTAGAGTTGCCGTCTAGCGCCCATAATTCACTTGTATCCCTACCAGGTACTTCCGTAAAAGCATACAAGTAATTTGTTGCAGCAAACATTTCAAACACAGCAAACCTTTGATCTTTGTTGGTAAAAACTTTCTTTGTTCCCGCAGCCGTACCATCCGTTTTATAAATTGAATGATAACCTTCACTGTCTGCAGAAAAATATACCTTGTTCTTAAATACTGTAAAATTTGCGGGGTTATCAGAGCCCTTAGGATCTATATCCTTTATAAGACGTGTTCCTGCACCGGTACCATCACTGATGTACAGTCCGTTTTCATAAACCGGATCATACGCAGAAAAATAAAGTTTGCTATTTAAAATTACTCCCTCTGTTACATCAGGAGTTGAACTTGCTGTTGCAAGTTTATTAATATCTTTCAGTAATGTAGTTCCCGATGTTGTGCCATCAGTATGCCATAGTTCAATTCCTTTTTGTCCGTTGTCTGCACTAAAAAGAGAAATATTGTTTTTAAGACGTGTAATACCTGATGGATTTGAACCGCGGTATCCCTGGTATATATCTTTTAGCATTATCGTACCTGAAGCAGTTCCATCACTTTTCCAAAGTTCATAACCCTTATCGCTATTATAAGAAAATAATAGCTGCCCTCCACCGTCTGCAAACGATGCGAAATCCGTGGGAACGCCATCGCCCATTGATTTGATCATAAGCGTTCCTGATTTTGTGCCATCGCTTTTCCATAATTGCTGATCTCCATTCAAGCCGGTTGCAGAAAAATAAAGTGTATTACCTGCTGCCGTTAAATGAAACGGATTGGAGCTATCTTCTCCAGGAATTATATCTTTTAATAATACCACGCCCGATGCGGGATGCGACGGGTCATACTTAAATAACTCGTTACCGGAAGTTGAAGATGAAGCGCTGAAAAATAAAATATCATTCATAACTGCAAATGGTGAAATATCGTTCCGTCCAACTGGCGAAGGAGAAACAGGTGACAACAGCGCTCCTGCTGAATTGGTGATGGCTTTGGTTCCGTTAGCCGTACCGTCAGATACCCAAAGATGGGTACCTGTGCCGTCATTTGCAGAAAAATAAAGTTTACCTCCGTCCGATGTAAGGTTTGAAGGGCTGCTTCCATTGCTGCCCGGGTTAATATCCTTCACCATTACAGTCCCGGCTGAAGTTCCATCCGTTTTCCATAACTCCGCACCATACTCATTGTCAACACCTGTAGTAAAAAACACGGTGCCGTTTACGTTTGTCAGTTGCCCCAGGTAGTCTTTTGTTCCCCCATATGTATCTCGAAAATCAAAAATCAAAGAAGTTGTGTTGCCATCTGTTTTCCATAACTTTCCTACCGTGGTCAGGAAATAAAGAAGATTTTTAGAAGCAGTTAAACATGTTGTTATATCAGAATTGTACGTAATACCAGGTACGGCTACCGTGCCACTTTCTGTTCCGTCACTTACATATAAAATGTGGGTTGCTGTAAAAAATAATTTACCCCCGGCAACTGTAAGGCTTTCTATGTCGCTTGATGTAGATCCTGCTGTAAGATCCTTCACCAGGTATGTTCCCGCTGCTGTATTATCACTCCTCCAGAGTTCTGTACCGTGAATGCCATCATCTGCAGCAAAATAGGCAACACCATTTAAAACAGCGTATGCACCATTCCGGGGACTTGAAATAAGAAAGTCGTTATCAAATCTTAAATACAGGTTATTAATGTAGTTCGCTGGATTACTATTGGTATTTACGTTAATATCTCTCAGTAATTGAAAGTTTTGTGAGTACGAAGACAAGCTAATTAAAAATAATGCAACTGTTACAACAATTGCTGACAGGTTTAGTTTCATGGCAGTAGTTTGGTTTAAGTGATTTTATACAATTATAAAATATACGCAAATAGAATTAAAAAGGCTGCGTCCACACAGTTGTCTTCTGATGATCAAGCCCGGATCATGTTTAAATATACGTTTCAATCATTTGCTGGTCACCGGCCAATAACGCCAGAACAAAAAATACAAGCCGGCATACTGCCCGTTATTAAAAAAATCTTTACTTTTCCGTCACCAAAACTACCACCCTTATGCATGAATTAAATACCAACGATGCTGTTGCGCAGCCAAATGTTTGTCTTAAGTGCGGTAACCCCGATATTGTAAAAGATGTTCCCAACCCGTTGTGTGCGGAATGCAGAACGGCTGCTATCAAATTTCCGATACCGTTATGGGTAAAGCTTTTTGGCGCCGGTATCCTGTTGCTGGTGATTTTCTCGCTCATCAACCTGCCCCAAAGCCTGGCGCTCGGACTGAACCTTGAACGGGGTATTGCTGCAGAACAGCAACACAAATTTGTTACTGCCCAACGCTATTTTGCACAAGCCGTAAAACTTGACTCGGACAATACAGAAGCCAACGAGCATTTAATGATCGCATCATATTATAATTACAACATGACCGGTTTTCTGCAAAGTGCTAAACGTATCGCAGACAAAACACTGGATGAAGGTGAACTGCTCGACCGCGTAAACGCACTGGCAAATAAATTCAGTTATTATTTTCCTTCCGATAGTTTTTCTGTAATTGAGCAGCAGTATGCTTCAGCCGATGATGTGCCCGACAGCGTGTATATCAGCTATATTAAAAAGAACGATGACAACCTGTATGCCGAAACGATGTTTGCTTCTTCTCTTTCCGATCGTAAAGATTATCATCGCTGCGACAGTATCTGCCATATTATTTTAAATACCGACGGTGAAAACTTTGCCGCCCTCAATTTATTGGGTTCTGACAAGCGGTTTGAAAACCAGCCGGACAGCGCCATATGGTATTGCGACCAGATGATCTATATGAATAATGAGCTTAGTGTTGCACGTTGCTTAAAGGCAAGGGCACTGCTCAGAATGAAACGATATGATGAAGCGATGCAACTGGTGATGGACTGTAAAAAAACAGACAGCACGGATGCATATACGTTAGCCACCCTGGCATTGGTATATCATTGTGAACACGATGCCGCCAAACGGGATGCGGTGCTGAATAATGCAGAAAGAAAGTATAACGATTCAGCCAATGCTGAGATATTCCGCTATGTACACGATGTAATCAATAATAAAGAACCACTCTAAAACCAAAGCTATGTTTTTTATTCCCGGTATTGCCATTACCCTGCTTACTTTTCCCGGTGTTATTGTACATGAACTGGCACACCAGCTTTTTTGCCGCTGGTTTAAAGTGCCTGTATTTAAGGTGGTTTATTTCCAGCCGAAGAACCCGGCAGGCTATGTGCTGCACGAGGTGCCGCAGCATAAATGGCAAACCATTATGATCAGCGTCGGACCGTTCTTTATCAATACCATTCTGGGTGCCTTAATTGCGATGCCCGCAGCGCTGCCGGTTTTCCGTTTTAATAACGGCAACTTTGGTGATTACCTGCTTATTTATTTGGGCGTATCCATCGCCATGCATGCTTTTCCCAGCACAGGCGATGCACAAAGTATTATAAAAGCACTGAAAGAACAATCCACGCCGTGGTGGGTAAGGATAATTGGTTGGCCGGTTGTGGGCCTGATCTATGTGGGTTCACTTGGCAGTTTCTTCTGGCTGGATCTTATTTACGGCATGGCAATAGCTGCCGGTATACCCAATCTTATATTATGGCTGATGCGATAGAACAAAACAGCTTAAAACGATCGTTCATGAAAAATAATTTAATTACAGCCGGGCTCCTGCTGATGGCAGTTCTAACCGGCTGTACCTTTACCACTACCGTGTTAAAACAACCTTCATTTACTGTAAGCACCGATAGCCTCGGCATGCAATTGAATAAGCTTGTGCAATGCGAAAATTTTAATCTTAATGGTGCTGAAATTACTACGAACGGGCAAAAAGAAACCGTACTGGAAATAGATGTTATCAATGGAAACAATATCCCGCAGGAAGATGAAGCCATGTATGCGTTGGCAAAGAAAATTGCAGTACAGGTAAAAGAAGATATGGCAGATACAAACGCATACAACAGCTATAAGGTGTTGTTTGTAACACAAACCGTTCATGGCATCACTACAAAACGCATAGAGCGGGGTCAGGTCTTTAAAAATGAGGCGCTGAAAACATCATCGCAGCCTGCAAGGGTAGTTTGAGTAAGGTTATGCGGAATCATGTTAACCGGTAAAACAAAGTGTTACTTACAGGTAACAATAAGAACTGAATAATTCAACAATAATTATACATATGGAGTTCCCCGTTTTTTTAAAAGAGCAATTCAACAGCTTCGTTGATTGCTATAAAAAATACTTCAGGCAAACGTTTGGAATAGCCATATCATTTACCATACTGTGTTTTATTTTTTCGGCTATTCTCTTTCGCTTCAGCGATTTTGATGAGAGCACAAACTCCCGGCAACTAAGCCTGCTCAGCTATTTTTTCACCCGTTACAGCGAAGGCAACACTTACAGCATCGTTGACTTAACTAAAACGGTATTTATATTTTTTGCAGCCTTATTTTCTGTAACGCTTACCTGGTTCAGCAGAAACAGGAATGAAGGTACAGAAGTAACTTTCCGGCATTCCTTTCGTGCACTGCGGTTTAATGCCCTATTGATATTGATATTTGTTTTACTCATTGCCTCTATGCTCGATTATTACCTGTTCCAGGCGGAAAATTATTTCTCCACCATTGCATCAAACAGGAGCGTTGACCTTTACTTACGAAGCTTGTGTTTTCACCTGAGAATTTACCTGCCGCTTATTTTATTTGCCATCACCGTATGGTCGCTTACCGCCGCTCATAAAAGCAGCATCACATTTAAAAGAATTTTATTGCTGTATATTTCTCTCTGGCT
>DASZUX010000509.1:0-2464 GCA_035547455.1 Chitinophagaceae bacterium | reverse complement strand
AAGCAGGCCGTAAAATAATACGACTAAAGATGTATTTATCGCCCTGAAAGTATTTACATTATTATAAAGGTTTACTTTTGACAGTGTTTGATAAAAAACATAAACAACAGTAGTGCCAAGGCAATAACTAAGCAAACCATTAGCAAACCAAAAATATTCATCTGCCAGGAAGTTAACTATCTCTTCCTTTTTTAAAATGATTATAAAAAGATAGCAAGCAATACCCCCATTAATTACATTGCCAAATGCCTCAGTTAAATTAATGTATTCGCTAAGTTCTTGCAACCAAAAATGGTCAGCAACAGCAAAAATCAAGAATAAAACAACGAAGGGCCATACCCTTAATTTGGCTGCTCTAAGCTCTTTTGAACGAGATAATATATAAATATAAAAAACACCGGAAATTATAGTTAAAAAACTAAAAACAAACGGTATAGGCGTATTTAATTTAAAGTGCGCATACCAACCTGCCGTTTCTACACATAATATAAGAAACTGGAAAGGTATAAATAGCCGCCATACGCCTGTTTTTTTATCTAATAAAAAACAGGCTGTAAAAAAAGCAATCAACTCAATTATATATACAGTATTAAATAGTTGAGATATCATAATAAAGCATCTTTAAGGCCATAACTGGCCATTATCAACTGCTGTACCGCCACCACTGTCCGGAGTGGCAGGGTCAATATTACTATGATACTTGCCCCAGTATTTCTTATTAAAATAATCATATAGCAAGCTGTCCGATAGTCTCAGCTTAGATGGTAATATAAAGAATGCATTTTTTAAGTTGCCATTGTCTTTAGGGTCATTTTTACGCATCCAATAAAAACCTACAACCCATTTTTCAGTATTTGGATCAATAGGAGGCATTTTGTTAATTATGTTTTTGAATGTTGTATCAATGTATTTTATTATGTCGGCTGTATCGAACCAAACGCCCGCACGACCTTGTTGCACACTATTCAAACCGCCCATTTCACTTCTGTAGTCGGAAATGTTTTGTAAGGCATCATCATCTGGAACAGGCTTAAGAGACCTGGGATGCAATCCTTCGCCTATTAGTTTATTGTCATTTAATTTGCGAATCTCCAGTCTGTTCGATGAGATGCCTGAAAATTGACTGGGTTGATTTTTAAACCACAAAACGCTTGATAAAATAATATTTGCAATGCCTAAAACAATAATCACAATAGTTTTTAATGCACCTGTCTTTAGTGTCATTTCTACTTGTTTTAAAAGGTTTATAAAAAGTTTGCTATCCTAATTTAATCATCCCTTTTCGCGAATGCAAGCATTTACAAGTATTTAATTATTAGGTATATATTGGCGTTATTCACAACCAATTGATAATGAATAAAAACCGAAGTTTGTTGTCTGAAAATCAGGGTGTTTTATAAGCAAGTCACCCGTTAAAACACGGTTCCTGCAGCCAGTTTAATCCCGCGTTAAACCAGGTTGTCTTCCCGTTGTGCCAGGCTATTGCTAAAAGTAGGTTTGCGTAACATTAAGTGCGGTAGCCGAAAAGCGCATCAAAAAGTAGGCACAAATCAAAAAAACCCATTGTCAAGGTACCCGGTACTACTAACAGATTTTATTGATCGGGCTTTTTAAATTTGTCGGCCAGGCATCAACTCTGTGCAGGTACACTGAAAAATAGTAATCGTATACAGCCCTGCAAAAATTGCGGGTTTTTACGCAGGCAATGTATAAGCTGTGTTGTTACGTTTGTATTGCAGTTAGTTTACTTGTATTTCTTCAATTCTTCATCAAGCAGAATCAAATATGCTGAAGCACTAAACAGCGGTTGTCTAACCGCTGTTTTTACTTGGTTCATAGCTCATATTTAAGGCAAAAAAAGCTGGGTAATTCTTAGGCACTGCAATTAAACACCTGCAAAATTAATGCGCTTCCAGCCAGCTTTCTCCAGCGCCTACTTCCGCTTCAACAGGTACTTCATTGGGCAATGGCAGGGCAGATTTCATATTTTCCAATATAAGCGGTTTTAATACATCAAGTTCTTCTTTTACCGCGTCAAACACCAGCTCATCGTGTACCTGTAAAAGCATTTTGCTGCGCAGCCCTTCTTTCTTCATGGCTGCATGTACTTTTATCATGGCCAGCTTTATCATATCGGCAGCAGTACCCTGTATAGGGCTGTTAATGGCGTTTCGCTCTGCATAGCCACGCACGGTAAAGTTAGATGAGTTAATGTCCCGCAGCCAGCGTTTCCTGCCCACCAGCGTTTGTACATAGCCGTGCTCACGTGCAAAATTTATGGTGCCGTCCATATAAGTGGTAATACCGATAAACTCTTTTTTATAGTTGTCAATTATTTCCTTGGCTTCGGTGCGGCTTATACCCAGGTTATCTGCCAGCCCAAATGCGCCCTGGCCATAGATAATACCAAAGTTTACACTTTTAGCCTTGTAGCGCATTTCTTTGGTAACATCTCCCTCGGCTA
>DASZUX010000508.1:0-2726 GCA_035547455.1 Chitinophagaceae bacterium | reverse complement strand
TACCATATCAGTGGCTTTAATTATAAGTACCATTATAATTTACCAGCAGGTAAACCATGTTAAAAACAGGGACCTGGGCTATAATAACGACGGTCTTGTATATACGCAAATGCAGGGTAACCTCAGGCAGCATTTTGACGTTGTAAAAAACCAGCTATTGGCAACCGGGCTTGTAAAAAATGCCTGTATCAGCCGCAACAGAATATTACAGCTGGGCAGCAACAGCGGTGGTTTTAACTGGCAGGGTAAAGACCAGAGTAAAGATGTATTAATAACTATTGAGAGCGTGAGCCCGGAATATATTAATACCATGGGCATGCAGTTAAAAGAAGGGCGGGACTTTAACCCCGATATTAAAACCGACAGCAGCAATGTGATTATTAATGAAGCGCTGGCCAAAATAATGAACCAGAAAAATATTGTAGGCAGCGTCATTTCATACGGCGACCAGAAGTTTACAGTTAAAGGGGTTATTAAAGATTTTGTGTACAATAATATGTATGGTACCAGCGCACCGCTTGCCCTTTTTTCAGACACATCAAACATTAATACTTTAAGCATACGGTATAAAAAAGGCGCAAACCTGCAAACAGCGCTTAGTAAAACTGAAGCCATAATAAAACAGGCCAACCCCGGCTACCCGTTTGAATACAGCTTTGTTGACCAGGAGTTTGACAAACTGTTTAAAACAGAAACATTAATCGGCAAGCTGGCTGGTGTATTTGCCGTACTGGCAATACTTATATCCAGTCTCGGGCTGTTTGGTCTTTCAGCCTATACAGCAGAAAGAAGAACACGTGAAATAGGCATACGCAAAGTATTGGGCGCCACGGAGCAGGGATTGGCAGCATTGCTTTCAAAAGATTTCCTGGTGCTGGTGGCTATATCATGCCTTATATCTTTCCCGCTGGCGTGGTTTGCCATGAACAGTTTTTTGAGAGACTACGCCTACCGAATAACAATAAACCCGCTGGTATTTATTGCTGCCGGCCTGCTGGCTGTTGTAATAGCCCTGCTTACTGTTAGTTACCAGGCTATAAAAGCAGCATGGGCTAACCCGATAAAAAGCCTGCGGAGCGAGTAGCCGCTACATTGTATATAAATTTTATATGGCTGGCACCAGTATTGTAATTTACCGGTGCCAGCCCTTTTTGCAGCGCACAAAACCTGGCCCGCAAAACAATAAAAAAGCATAATTTGGGTTTTATACTCAAACCTGCTGCTATGCTTAAAAATTATTTTATTGTTGCTGTAAGAAATTTTTGGCGTAACAAAGTTTTTTCATTCATCAATATCTTAGGGCTGTCCATAGGCATTTGTACCTCGCTGGCTATTTTTTTAATTGTCTCCTACGATCTTAGCTTCGACCATTTTCACAAAGATACCAACCGTATTTACCGCGTTGTATCAAGCCTTAAAAGCATGGGGGAAGAATCTCCTGGCCCTGGCGTTACAATAAACCTGCCAGGCGCTATTACCAGGGAGCTAACAGGCGTTAATGCCGTAGTGCCTTTGTATACGTGGGATAAATATCCTGATATAACAGTTGACGCCGGCATTAGCAAGGTGGTAGTTTTTAAAAAACAGAAGAATATAGTATTTACAAATGCCGACTATTTTAAAGTATTTAATTACACATGGCTCACAGGCTCGCCGCAGGCATCGTTAAGCAAACCATACCAGGTGGTGCTTACCCAAAGTGCCGCCAGGCTATATTTTCCCCAACTGCTCTATACACAAGTTACAGGAAGGCAGCTTGTTATTGATACTACTACCGTAACCGTATCAGGCATTGTAAAAGATATTACGCAAAACACCGATTTAACTTTTACAGCATTCCTTTCGCAACCATCGCTCACCAAAATACTGTTTAAAGGCGAGGATTTATGGGATGATAACGAACCTTCATCACAGGTATTTGTAAAATTGTCCCCCGGTACAACGCCCGCACGGTTAACTGCAAATATTAATGCGCTGTACGCCAGGCATTACAAACCGGCAACCGGCAATAACGTATCGTTAAGCTTTGCGCTTCAGCCACTGGGTGATTTGCATTTTAATGCAGGTTATGGCAATTATTTTAATAACCACCTGGCACATAAACCAACGCTGTGGGCTTTACTTGCAGTTGCCGCTTTTATATTACTGCTGGCCTGCATCAATTTTATTAACCTTGCCACGGCACAGGCATCAAAGCGTGCTAAGGAAATAGGCCTGCGCAAAACTATGGGCGGTTCTAAAAAACAACTGGTGTTTCAATTTTTAAGCGAAACGTTTTTGCTTACGCTTATGGCTGCCCTATTGTCTGTTATTCTTATACCGTTCCTTTTAAAATTATTTTCCGGGTTTATTCCGCGGGGCGTAACTTTTAATATTGTTAAACAACCGGGTATTTTAATATTCCTGTTTACACTGGTTACCGCGGTAAGCCTGTTGTCTGGCTTTTACCCCGCTGTTATACTATCTTCCTGCAAACCTGTACTGGTGTTAAAAAATAGCTCCGGCAATATGGGTAAATCACGGTTTGCATGGATGCGCAGGTTCCTTATCGTTACGCAGTTTGTAATTGCGCAGGTATTTATAATTGCCACCATTATTGTTTGCAGGCAAATAAATTATTCTGTTAATTCAAACTTAGGCTTTAAAAAAGATGGCATTATTTACTTCAATACCTATTTTTCGCGCAACCAGGCCCAAAGGCAGGTACTGCTGCAAAAAATAAGAGC
>DASZUX010000507.1:0-6283 GCA_035547455.1 Chitinophagaceae bacterium | reverse complement strand
TTTAAATCATCATATTCATGAATTGGTACCCTTTGTTTAAAGGTGCGTACTCTGAAAAGGTCTGTAAAACCGTACTTGCGGCCTATCTGTGTATGTTGCGCGTGTGTTACTAAATCCTGCAGAACTTCGCGCTGTGCAGCCACGGGATCTTGAACCCATAAGTCAATGGCATTATAACGCAACCGGGCCAATCTTGATATAGCAGGGGATAGTATCTTCATGCCGTGTTAGCAAAATAATGAATTTCCGGCAAAAAAACATGACCAGTGTTTTGTTTTAGAAAATTTGTAAACGAAAAGGAAAGAATTGTTTAATTATCGTCATTTTTTTCCTCACCCGTTTCGGCAGACATGGTAAGTGGTGCTGTATTATTCTGTTTAGCCATGTCAATAATCCACTCCTTTCGGCGCAATTCAAAATTGGTACCCAGGTATAAACGTCTTACTCTTTCATCATCGGCTAACTGTTCGGCCGTTCCATGTTTAAAAATCTTTCCTTCAATCAGCAAATAAGCACGGTCGCAAATGGAAAGGGTTTCGTTTACATTGTGATCAGTAATCAATATGCCAATATTCCTGTATTTTAGGCGTGCTACTACTGTTTGAATATCTTCCACCGCAATAGGGTCAACACCCGCAAAAGGTTCATCCAGCAAAATAAACTTTGGGTCAACGGCAAGAGCGCGCGCTATTTCAGTACGCCTGCGTTCACCACCACTTAGGCTGTCGCCATTGTTTTTGCGCACATGCTTAAGGTTAAACTCATCCAAAAGCTCTTCTACCTTGTCCCTGCGTTCCTTTTTTGAAAGTTTCGTCATTTCCAGTACAGCCAGCAGGTTATCCTCCACGCTCAGTTTTCTGAAAACGCTTGCTTCCTGCGGCAGGTAGCCTATGCCCATCTGTGCACGCTTATACATGGGCAGGCGGGTTATTTCTTCCTCATTTAAAAATACAGTCCCTTCGTCTGGTTTAATAAGGCCAACTACCATATAAAATGTGGTAGTTTTACCGGCGCCGTTGGGTCCCAGCAGGCCCACAATTTCGCCTTGCTTTACGTTTACAGAAACATTGTTTACAACAGTACGGCTGCCGTAAGTTTTTACCAGGTTTGAAGTATGTATTGTTATGCTCAAATATCTTGTATTTGGGCAAAAATAGAGTAAGTACAAGAAAATATACCGGCAAACCCTCTTCTTAACACATGTTTTTATATACGGGCGGTGGTGTATATTGCAGTCATTTTATTACAATGAAGGTAACCGATCATATAAACCAGGCTGAAAAAACGCTTGTATCTTTCGAAATACTACCCCCCCTTAAGGGAAAGGATATAACCTCTATTTACAGCCATCTAAACCCGCTGATGGAGTTTAAGCCATCGTGGATAAATGTAACTTACCACCGCAGTGAAACGGCGTACAGGAAGAGAAAGGACGGTTCTTTTGAAAAAGTTGAGGTGCGTAAGCGCCCCGGCACCGTGGGCATTTGCGCTGCTATAATGAACCACTATAAAGTAGATGCTGTGCCACATATTATTTGCGGCGGATTTACTGTGCGGGAGACGGAGGACGCATTGATTGACCTTAATTTTCTGGGTATTGATAACGTGCTTGTATTACGGGGAGACGCAGGTAAAAACGAAGCCTCATTTGAGGCGGAGCCTGAAGGCCATTCTTACGCCATAGACCTTTTAAAGCAGGTTGCCAGCCTGAATAATGGTATTTATATTGATGATGATATACGCGATGGCGGCAAAACCAAGTTTTGCATAGGTGTTGCGGGATACCCTGAAAAACATTTTGAAGCGCCCAACCTTGAAATTGACCTGCAGCGATTGAAAGATAAGGTGGATGCAGGTGCTGAATACATTATGACCCAGATGTTTTTTGACAACCAAAAGTTTTTTAACTACGTTGACCTTTGCCGCAAAAAAGGGATTAATGTGCCCATAATACCAGGTTTAAAGCCCATTACCAGCAAAAAGCAGCTATCCGTTTTGCCACGTATTTTTAATGTTGATATACCTACTGATTTAAGTAACGAACTGATGCGTTGCAAAACAGACGAAGATTGTGAAAAGGTGGGTACAGAATGGCTTATACAGCAATCGAAAGAATTGAAAACTTATGGCGTGCCTGTATTGCATTATTATACGCTGGGCAAACCAAGAGTGATAAAAGATGTAGTAAAGGAAGTATTGTAATTGTTTAAAAGATTAAGCAAAGGCTTACAAGTCTTCTTCGCTGGCTTTTTTTAAAAAATCTCTTTCTTCATCAGTCAAAAAATGATAGCCCTGCTGGTTTATTTTATCCAGCAGTTCGTCTACACGCTGCTGGGTTACCACCGTTTTTTTAATATAAGGCTTTTTTACTGCTTTGTAGAAAAGTTTTTGTTTTGCATTTTCTTCAGCAGATTTTTTTTCGGGGTTAAAAAGGTCATCCACCCAGTCAACAAAACGTGCCATCCACGCCCCAAGGTCGTGGCCACGGCGTAACTGGTATACAAAAATAACGCCTGTAAAAGCTGCACCAAGATGCCCGGTTGCGTAACCTCCGTTGGTAGTTGCAACAGTAGCATACTCAACAATGACAAAAATGGTGGTTAGTGCCCATAAAGGTATGCCACCGTTAATCATTGGGAATATTTTATAGTTGGGCGACAGCACTGTAGTTGCTACTGCTACAGCCATAACTGAAGCGCTGCCGGAAACAAAAGGCAGCACATTTTGCAACTGGTGGCTGTACCCGGGAATAATATGTATGCCAAGAAGGTAAAAAAGGCCACCGGCCAGGCCGCCATACAAGTATATGGGTATAAGCTTGCTGTTGCCTGAAAGGTCTTGCAGAATGTACCCAAAGCTCCACAGCCAAAAAAGATTGCTTACAAACTGCAGCACATCCAGATGCACAAACATGTATGACAGTAGTGCCCATGGCCGTGAGCCAAGCGTATGAAAGTCTGCAGGCAGCGCAAGCCAGCTTACTATTTCTGTTTGAAAAAGGCCGTCACCGGTTACCGGGCCTTTGGAAGGGTAAATATTCTCGTACACCACCTTAATAAATAGCAGTATTACAAAAGCAACTGCATTTATTATAACCAGCCATGTTAGCGCATTGTTATTCTGACCCAACAGAATATTGTTTTTCCGGTTTTGTTGCTTTACTGCCATAAATGGTTCAACTTAAATGTGTTTTTCATATTGGTTATAGCATAACAGCAAAATTGCTGCTAAAAAACTTTTATATATTGTTAATAAAAGTTGCGCCGGTTATTATTCTTCCAAAAATATACCATTAAAAAGCCAATCAATGCACCGCCAAGGTGTGCCATGTGGGCAACGGTATCGCCGGCGGAGTTTTCAATTTGCAGCATCAGTTCGCCACCTATGTAAGCAAGCACAAACCATTTTGCCTTAATGGGAATAAATAAATACAGGTAAATGTATTCATCTGCAAATAAGTACCCAAAGGCAGCAAGGCAACCAAATACAGCACCAGAAGCACCAAGCGTGGCACCGTTTAACTTAAATAAAGGGTCTGAAAGGAGCTCCTGCCGCTGCGCGGGATCTACATATTTTAACGCTTCTACAAGCGGTTGGTTTTCAAAGTAAAGTACTGCCATGTGACAGAGCGCCGCACCTAAGCCACATACCAGGTAAAATGTAAGAAAACGTTTTGGCCCCCACAAGTTCTCCAGGGTTGCGCCAAACATCCACAGGGCAAACATGTTTCCAAAAATATGCGGTATGCTTCCGTGCAAAAACATATAAGTAAAAAACTGCCACGGTTTAAAAAAAGGGCTTTGCCATGTGTGTAAAGCGAAAGTGTTTTCAAAAAAAAGACTGTTGGCCCCAATTATTTTCTGGGCGGCAAAAACAAGTACATTGATAATTATCAGGTTTTTTATTACTGTCGGCAATATCTGGAAACGTCCTGGCCTGAATTCTGTCATTATGCTTTTGTATTAAACTTTAAACAAATCAATTTTTTATTTTCAACTGCACCACATTCTCAATATGGTGCGTATGCGGAAACATATCCACCGGCTGAATTTTTTCCACAGAATATTTTTCGCCGAGCAAAGCTAAATCCCTCGCCTGTGTTGCAGGGTTACAGCTTACATAAACTACTACCGGGGCTGCAATAGCAAGAAGCTTTTGTACCAGCTTTTCGTGCATCCCGGCACGGGGTGGGTCAGTTATTACCACATCAGGCCTGCCATTGGCGGCAAAAAACTGGTCATCACAAACATCAATCACATCACCTGCGTAAAAACTTGCCTGCTGCAGGTTATTTAATGCGGCATTTTCGCGGGCATCTGCTATTGCTTCAGCAACCACATCAACACCAACTATTTTCCTGGCTTCCCTGCTTGCAAAAATACCAATACTGCCGGTGCCGCAATACAAATCATATAAAACCTCGCGGCCGCTTAATGCAGCAAATTCCCTCGCTACCCTGTACAATTTTTCAGCCTGCCGGGTATTGGTTTGAAAAAAAGATTTCGGGCTTATTTTAAAGGTAAAATCCTCCAGCTTGTCCAAAATATATCCTTTTCCAGCATATAGCTGCGGCTCAAGGTCAAAATAACTGTCATTTTTTTTGGGGTTTATGGTGTATAACAGGGTGGTGATACTGTTAAACTGCTTTATAATGGCATCAAGCAGGGCGTTCCGCAGCGGCTCATCGTCATATCCCAGCACTACATTTACCATTATCTCGCCAGTTGCTGCCATGCGTATAAGCACATTTCGCAACCAGCCGGTATGCAGCTTCGTATCGTAAAATTGCACATTATTTTGTATTGCAAAGGCGGCAATAGCTTTTCTTATTTTATTGGTAGGTTCGCTTTGTAAATGGCAAATATCAATTTCAACTACTTTATCAAATACCCCTTTTGCATGAAAGCCGGCAAAACCCTGTGCCGGTGGATGGGGATCAACCCCGTCCTGGCGCAATTGCCTGAACTCGCCACTTGGTATAAACCGTTTGTTACTAAAGGTATATTCCATTTTATTGCGGTACCCGGTAGTTACATCACAACCCATTATAGGCATTATTTCGGGCAGCGGTATTTTGCTTATGCGCTGCAGGTTATCGGCCACTTGCTTTTGCTTAAACACAAGCTGCTGCTTGTAAGGAAGCATTTGCCACTGGCAGCCGCCACAAACACCAAAATGGCTGCAAAATGGTTGTGTCCTGTTGGGGGAGTATGCTAAAAACGCAACAGGTTCTCCTTCTGCCCAGTCTTTTTTGCTTTTATGCAATTTCACATTTACTACATCCCCCGGTACTGCATGTTCAATAAAAATAACCTTGCCATTCACCCGTGCAAGCGATTTTCCTTCAGCGGCATAATCTTCTACTGTTATATTTTCCAGTATTACGTTCTTTTTCCTGTTTTTCACACTGCAAATGTAATCTCCCCGGGCTTTGTATCGCTTTTTTTAACTTTTGGCTGTTATCATTATGTAACTGCTCAAACCCGCATAAGCACAGGATTAAGTATAATTAATTTCTGCTTTAAATTAGTGTTCTTTTACACATGATTAACAATCGTAATACGCGATTAAGCTAAATTTACGCTCTAAACAACGAGTTACCTAATGAAGAGGATATTTTTACTGGTTCCATTTGCATTGCTGGCCTTGACTTTATTTGGCCAAACCACTGTAAAAAAAACCGTACCTAAAACCACGCAGGGGGCTGCAGGGGCCGCAGCTTATGATATTACTTTTACCCTTACCCCTTACAAAAACACAAAAGTTTACCTGGGCACTTATTTTGGAAAGAATTTTTCTTTGGCAGATTCAGCCCAGGTTGATGCCCAAAGCAGCGGCCATTTTAAAGGTAAAAATAAACTAACCCCCGGCCTGTATTTTTTTGTTTCGCAATCGCGTACAAAATTGTTTGATTTTTTGGTTGACGAAAGCCAGCACTTTACAATTATCGGCGACAGTGCTTCGGGTGTAGCAAAATCTGTAACAGGTTCCCCTGAAAACACCCTGTTTCTTGACTATAACAACTACCTTTCACAAATAGGCCCTCACATGACTGAGTTACAGGCGCAGCTTAAAAACCCTAACCTGGCAAGGGATAAGGAGCAAGCCATAAGAAAGGAGCTGGAGGACTATAATAAACAACTAAACGGCTACCGTTTAAATATTGTAAAAACCCACCCCAACTCAATAATGGCGGCCATATTTAACCTTATGAAATGGCCGGACATGCCCACCAAATTGCCCGAGGTAAACGGCAAACCCGATTCAAGCTATATTGGCAGGT
>DASZUX010000506.1:0-8838 GCA_035547455.1 Chitinophagaceae bacterium | reverse complement strand
CTCATTTTTAAGCGCGCGTAACTCGCGCAGGGCATTATCAATAGCATCTGTAAAGCCCTGGCCGTATGCTGCGGATTTATCGCGGTAGCTTATCACACTGTCCACGCCGGTTTTAAAATGTGTTACGTCATTTACATTATTCAGGTATGTTATAAAATTAAATACTTCATCAAACTTTTTTGCCGGTGAGGCAGCAGTAAATTTTGTAAGCATTTCATCAAAATCAGCATCTGTTTTGCTTAGTATCTCCAATTGCTCCAGTGCATTGGCCAGGTTATCCCTGGCGTCCGTTTTTAGCCCAGGTATTAATGTTATGGCTCTTTGCTGGTCAACAGCGGCAAGGGCGGTTAATGCCTCGCCTGCAATAGAATAGGAAGAATCCCTGGTTGCGGTTGCAAAAAAATCAGCGTAGTTTTTATCTTTAAGTTCACCCAGTAATGTAATGGCGCTTGCCCGCACCAGGGTGCTTGTGTCTGTTTTAGCCATAGTTTCAACCACGCTTATAAACGGCTTGCTAAGTTTGCCGGCAGGCAACTGTGTTAAAATATACGTGCGCAGGTTGGGCCGCCGGTCGCTAAGTGCTGTCGTTTGCAAAAAATTTTTAGCCGTGTCATTATCAAAATTGGTAAGACAGTAATCTACGGCTTCGCGCCTGTCAACGTAATTCCCTGCATGCCGGTACTGGAAGATATATTCAGCCAGCGTTTTATTATCATCTTTCTGGCAAAGCAGCGTTTTATCTGCGTCAACATTAATCAAATCCGGTTTAGCGGTTACTTTAAATGTAAAAGTATCAGCTATATCGTTCATCCAAACACTGTATCGTTTTTTGCTGCTGCCGTCGTACACATCAATATCAAGCGGTATATGAAACAGGTTATCCTGCTTTTGCTGTATATACACTTTTGCTATTTGGGCAGTGGCGTTATAATCGTAATTAATAGATAGGTTTGGCTGGCCGCTACCATAATACCATTGATTGAAAAACCAGTTAAGGTCACGCCCGCTTACCTGTTCCAGCGCAAGGCGTAACTGCTGTGCCTCGCCATTACCAAACTTGTTGGTGGTAAGATAAAGATTGAGGCCTTTAAAAAAAGCGTCATCGCCTAAATAATGCCGCAGCATATTTAAAATGCGGCCACCTTTTTGGTAGCTTACTGCGTCAAACACATCTTCTTTGTCTTTGTAGTAAAAGCGCACAAGATCTTTATCGTCTTCGCCGGAATTTAGGTAGTCCTGCATGTTTTTGTAATTAAATTCATCGGCATTATCCTTCCCGTACTTATATTCTCTCCATAAATATTCGCTATAGTCGGCAAAGCTTTCGTTAACGGTTATGTTACTCCAGCTTTCGCAGGTTACCAGGTCGCCAAACCACTGGTGAAACAGCTCGTGGCTTATAAAGTCTTCATACTTGTTGCCATCCACCAGTTGCCGTGCATTTTGCTGCAGGGCATCTGTATGCAGGGTTGCTGTAGTGTTTTCCATAGCGCCGCTCACATAATCACGCCCCGTAATTTGATCGTATTTTGGCCAGGGGTATTCATAATTTAGTCTCTCTGAAAAAAACTGCATCATTTCCGGTGTAAGGCCAAATATCTTTTTAGCAACAGGTGCATATTCTTTTTCAACATAATAGTTTACTTCCTTTCCTTTATAACTGTCTTTAATAATGGCATAATCGCCCACGCCCATAAAAAACAGGTAAGGGGCATTAGGCAGATCGAGCTTCCAAACATCGGTACGTGTACCGTCTGCATTTTTCTTTTGCGATACCAACATGCCGTTGCTGAGGGTAACATATTTGCCGGGCACGGTCATGGTGATTTGTTCGGTAGTTTTCTGGTCTGGTTTGTCAATGGTGGGAAACCAGGTACTGTTGCTTTCAGTTTCGCCTTGTGTCCATATTTGTACGGGTTTGTCTTTATCCTCGCCCTCCGGGTTTATAAAATATAATCCTTTCGCATCCGTAATGGCGGCACTGCCTTCTTCCTTCAGTTCATTAGGCTTGCTCACATAGTCAATGTAAATGGTATATTTTTCGTCAGCTTTATATATTTTATCCAGTGTTATATAAAGCACCAGGCTATCGTAGGTATAATGCAGGGGCGTTTTTTTATTGTCTTTCAGCAATGCCACCTCGTTAATATTCATGCCTTTGGCATCCAGCGCTAATGAGTCGGTAGGGTAAAAATGGGGTTTCAGTGTTACCCACTCTTTACCGTACAGGTATTGCTTGTCGTAATCAAACCTTACATCAAGTTTTGTATCAACAAGGTCATTTATTTTTGGGGCTGTGGCGCGGTATAATTTTGTCCATGAGTGGTTTTTACTGGCAGTAACAACAACCTGGGCATAGGGGTAAATGGTTGCCAGCATAAAAAACACAGGCAAAAATTTCTTCATGTGCGTGTATTTGCAGGTAAATTTAATGATGAGCGAATATTCTGTAATAATTACTTTACAAAAGGTTAAAATGGTATAATTGTGGATATAAACCGCCTGTAGCACCGTTATTGCAGTATAAAGCCATAAGCAGCAGGCCGGTGAATACATATTATTGTTTTACAGTAGTTTTGTTTTAAATGCATGCACTAAATGAAAAGATTATCAGGTGTTAAATGGTTACTGTTTTTGAGTGTTTTATGTTGGGTTACACAAGCTAATGCACAGCATTTTATTTCTATACAGTCTGCAGACAAGCAGGCATTTGCCATACAGTTAAACGGGCGGAATTTTGCGTCTTCAAAAACCGGCAGCCTACGTGTGGCTAATCTTTCTGCCGGCAATTACAACATAGTTGTAAACCCGACAGGCAAAAAATATCCTCCTCAGCAATTTACCTGTGTGATTGATAAAACCGATATGAGTTATACCCTTGTAAATGATGCGAAAAAGGGGTGGGTACTTAACAACAATAAATCACCCGAAGTGCTGCTGTCTGCAACGTACCCGGGCAGCAGGGCGCCGGCCCAAAACCCGGTACAACCGCCCAGTGCCTTTGCCGCTATGCTGGCACAGGTGATTAATGATCCCGACCTGCTGAAGCCAACTCCCTGGGTGCTTACTACAAAGGTTGAAACCGATGAGAAGCAGGATATGGCCAATGCTATGGCCGAGGCGGAAAGCGAGGACACCAGCAGCTATGTGTCAGCCACAAAAGGAATGATAAAAGCATCGGAGACGGAAGTGAAAGGAGGAACGGAAATGGTATTTGTTGACTTTAATGCAGAGCAGGGTGATACCATACATATTTTTATACCGGCAATGGAAGGTGATAGCACTGCGGTAGCTGAAACAGTGCAGCAACCGGCCCTTAACAGCCCTGCCATACCAACGGCTGATACTACCGCTGTTATGAAACCTCATGATATAGCTGCAAACGGCAATACAGGCAGAGATACAACGGTGGTAAAAGCTACTGTTAAAAAAGAGGAGGCAGTTGCACCGTTTGATACATCTGCCAACAGGCAGTTTAATAACCCTTTTTTTAAGAAAGATAACGCGGACGCACAGCCGGGTGCCGGGGACGTTACAGCCAATACAGCAGGTGTTAATGCGGGCAAGGCCGGCGAAAATATGCACGCCGGTACAAAAGAGGGGGACGTAGAAAAGAATGTGCCTGTACAGCAGCAAACTGCTGATGTTGCAAAATCAACCGTAAAAACGGATTGTAAAAAAATGTTGAGTGACAACGAGCAGGAAAAATTAAAACATAAAATATACCTGGAAACAGACCAGGACAAAATTCTGTCTCTTACACGTAAAGCGCTGGATGGCCGCTGTATAAGCACTGCCCAGGTAAAAGAACTGGCTTCTTTCTTTCTTAGCGACGATTCGCGTTATAGCTTTTTCTATACGGTTTACCCCTACGTGTACGACTTTGGCAATTTCGCCAGCCTTAAATCGTATATGATTGATGCGAAATACAAGAATATGTTTGAAGACATGTTAAAATAGTACAATCATGCACCGTTATTTTTTGGAAGTATGTTACAACGGGGCGCGGTATAGCGGTTTCCAGGTGCAGGATAATGCAAACAGTATACAGGCTGAAGTTGAAAGGGCCCTGCGGGTTTTTTTTCGCAAGGGCGATGGAGAAATACAATTAACAGGCTCCTCTCGTACTGATGCAGGTGTACATGCACTGCAAAACTTTTTTCATTTTGATGTGCCTTTTACTATAACGCCAAAACAATTGTATAACATAAACGCCCTGCTTCCGGCTGATATAGCGGTTAATGGCATTTACCCTGTACAACCCGGGGCGCATTGCCGTTTTGATGCGGTTAGCCGTGAATACAAATATTTTATTTATCAGCATAAATCCCCCTTCCTGGCAAACAGGGCTTATTATTTTCCTTATAACCCTTGTATAGACAGGCTAAATGAACTGGCTGGGTTGGTGCTTGGCCAGCATGACTTTTATGCTTTCAGCAAACGCAACACCCAGGTAAAAACCTTTACATGTAACATAATGCAATCTGGTTGGTTAAAAGAGGAAGATTGCCTTGTGTATAATGTAACAGGCAATCGTTTTTTGCGCGGAATGGTACGCGGTTTGGTGGGCACTATGCTAAAAACTGCGGGAAAGGAAAATCACCGAACCCTGTTTAAAAACATCATGGCCTCCGGCGATTGTACAAAGGCTGATTTTTCCGTACCTGCGCACGGTTTGTTTTTAGTAAAAGTTAATTACCCGTTTTTATTGCAGCCGGCAGGCTGATTTTATTCAGTTCTTAAACTGCGTACCGGGTTTAAGAAAGCTGCTTTTATACTTTGATAGCTTACAGTTACCAAAGCAATTAAAATAGTAATAAATGCTGCCAGCACAAGCATCCACCATTCAATGCTTATTTTATATGCAAATGAACCAAGCCATGCAGCCATAATATAGTCTGCTACCGGCAGACCTATAAGCATAGCCAATGCTACAGGTTTTAAAAATCCCGTTGACAACATGCCAAAAATACGCGGCGCAGATGCCCCCAGCACTTTGCGTACACCAATTTCTTTGGTGCGCTGCTCCGCAGTAAATGCAGCAAGGCCAAACAACCCAAGGCATGATATTAAAATGGCGAGAGAAGCAAAAATGCCCGCCAGGTTACTTACCACTGTTTCGCTTTTATACAAATGCGCAAACTCCTCGTCGCTAAACTGGTAGCTGAAAGCCCCGTCTGGATTAAACTGTTTAAAAAGTGCAGCCATCCCTGCAATTGTTTCACTCGTTTTGCCTGCCCTGGCGCGCACCAGTACAGTGCCATACCGCAACTTGTCAGCAAAACGTATTACTAGCGGCTGAATGTTTTCGTGCATCGTAGCAAAATGAAAATCTTTTACAACCCCTACGATAACTCCCTTTCTATCGCCCCAGCTAAGTGGTTTGCCAACTGCACTTTGATACCTCATTTTTTTAGCAGCAGCTTCGTTTATTATAAAGTTGGAAGTGTCGTTGTGATCCCTTGAAAAATCCCGCCCGGCAGATAATTTTAGCTTCATCGTTTTTACAAAATCATAGCCTACCACCGCGTCGTTAATATCGCTATTATCGTTGGCGGCTCTGCCCTGCCATTGTACGCCACCAATTGAGTGCTCAATAACTGTAGGTGTTTCCCGCATTTTTGATACAGCCGTTACGCCGGGCAGCCTCAGCAATTCGGTCTTAAAAGCTTCATACTTTTGGGTAAGTGCGCCTTCCAGCGGCACATATATAAGATTTTCACGGTCGTAACCAAGATTTTTGTTTTGGATAAAAGCCATTTGTTTGAAAGTGACTATCATGCTTAGTATGAGCATAATAGAAAGGGTGAACTGTAATACTACCAGCCCCTGCCTGAATAATTTTGCGCCATTGCCAAACTTAAGGCTTCCCTTTAACACCTTTACAGGCTTAAGCGACGAAAGAAACAGCGCCGGGTAACTACCTGCTACAATACCTGTTAGCAATAACAAGCCTGCCATGCTAAACCAAAACAGCGGCTGGGACAGGGGTAATACCAGTTGTTTTCCTGTAATGCTGTTAAATGCCGGCAAACCAAGCAGCACAAAACCAAGCGCCATAATAATAGCTATAAAAGTAAGCAGCAGAGCTTCGCCCACAAATTGTGCCACCAGCAATGCCCGCGCAGCGCCTACAACCTTACGTATGCCTACCTCTTTAGCACGTTTTGCAGAACGTGCTGTGGCAAGGTTCATAAAGTTTATACAGGCTATCAGCAAAACAACAATAGCAACTATGCTAAAAAGGCGTACATATTCTATGCGCCCGCCATCCGGCCTGCCGTTTGTAAATACTGAATGCAGGTATTTTTCAGGGTAAGGTTGTAATGCCAGTTCTGTAATAACACCAGCTTCTTTTTGCTTATAGCGGTAAATAAAGTCCTTTATCTCCCCCTGCACCCTGGTAATATCCGCACCGGCACGTAACTGCACCAGTGTGCCCGGGCTGGCATTGCCCCAGTTGTTTGCCCATTGGTTTTCCTGTATAAAGTCTTTCCAGCATCTCAAAAATTCAAATTGCTGGCTGCTGTTGGCGGGAATGTTTTCAAATACTGCGGTTACATGCAGGTCAACCGCATTCTCAAAACGTATTGTTTTACCCATGGCAGCATTTACACCGCCAAAAAACTGGTTGGCCATATTACGGCTTATGGCAATGCTGCCCGGTGCATCCAAAGCCGTGGCCGGTGTGCCCTGCAGCAAGGGGTAGCTAAACATGCGGAAGAAATCAGTGCCTGCAAATGAGCCGTTCATTTTGGCTACTTTATCACCTGCCTTAAAATAAAATCCATAGCTATCTTCCAGCGCACTGGCGTATTGTATTTCGGGTATATTCCTTTGCAACTCTTCCGCCAGCAGCCCTTGTGTTACATAGGAGGCCTCTGCCGTACCATTTTGAATCGTGCGTTCGTACACCTGGTACAAAAGTTTACCATTTGCATGAAAGGCATCCACGTTTCTTTCATCCTGTACCCAAAGCATTATCAGCAGGCTGCAGGCAAGCCCAAGAGAAAGCCCTGCAATGTTAATAGTTGAAAATGCTTTGCTGCGTAAAAGGTTGCGAAACGCCGTTTTAAGATAATTCTTCAGCATAATTAGCGGGGGTTTTGTGTATGCAAAATATAACCGTGCCAAAATATAAATAATTGATTTTTAGTAATTTAACCTTTTGCGTCCTGCTTGCTTGTACGCTTGTGATACACAGGCTGGCTGAAAATGATACAATTATCCCGAACCTGTATTATGCCTGGAAATGATAGCTGCCGTTAGCTGGCATCAATAATTTTTTTGTCCGCTCAATGCCTTGCCCAATGGGCATTTAGCAAATTGTTGTGAACATAATTTCAAAAAATGTTTGGTAGTAATCTAATCACTCCTATCTTTGCACCCCGCTTTGAAAAAAAGCACAAGATCTTTAAAAGAGCACTAAAGCAGGAAGAGAAAAAAGTAGAAAAATTTTGAAGAAAAATTTGGTACTAAAAAAATCACTCTTATCTTTGCACCCCGCTTCAAAAAATACGAAGCAAGCTCATTGAAAAACAAGGCGTTACAAACAAAATCTCACAAGGTTTTGGTGGTTTAAAAAAACGTCTTACATTTGTCCTCCCGCTAATATTTTCCGCGGGTTTGGATGGATGAAAAGCCAAAAAAAATCTTCAAAAAAAATGAAGAAAGATTTGGTAAAACAAAAAAAGCTCTTACCTTTGCAACCCCAATCAAAAAGGTACGCTGTAACAAGCGATTAGTTCTTAGAAAATTAAAGAGTTTACTTAGCAAAAATAATGTAGCCGGCAGGGCGGCAAATTAACGGTTCAACTCCGTGTGCATTACAGTGTTTGATACCGAAAGGTAAAAAGCAAAAGTTCTTTGAAAGATTGAAAGCAACAGTACGTAAATCCTGATTATATCAGGAGCTACGGTAAGATGACAAGCGTACGAACAAATTAGATCCGACGTTAATTTCGATTAATTTGAGATTATAGTCAGAGATTCAAACATCATTTACAATGGAGAGTTTGATCCTGGCTCAGGATGAACGCTAGCGGCAGGCTTAATACATGCAAGTCGTGGGGCAGCAGGAATAGCAATATTTGCTGGCGACCGGCAAACGGGTGCGTAACACGTACACAACTTTCCGTCAAGTGGGGCATAGCCTAAAGAAATTTGGATTAATACCCCGTAATATAATGAGAGGGCATCTTCTTATTATTATAGCCGCAAGGCGCTTGATGATGGGTGTGCGCCTGATTAGGTAGTTGGCGGGGTAACGGCCCACCAAGCCTACGATCAGTAGCTGATGTGAGAGCATGATCAGCCACACGGGCACTGAGACACGGGCCCGACTCCTACGGGAGGCAGCAGTAAGGAATATTGGTCAATGGGCGAAAGCCTGAACCAGCCATGCCGCGTGGAGGATGAAGGTCCTCTGGATTGTAAACTTCTTTTATTTGGGACGAAAAAAGGGAATTCTTTCCCACTTGACGGTACCAGATGAATAAGCACCGGCTAACTCCGTGCCAGCAGCCGCGGTAATACGGAGGGTGCAAGCGTTATCCGGATTCACTGGGTTTAAAGGGTGCGTAGGCGGATAGGTAAGTCAGTGGTGAAATCTTTGGGCTTAACCCGGAAACTGCCTTTGATACTATCTATCTTGAATATTGTGGAGGCTAGCGGAATATGTCATGTAGCGGTGAAATGCTTAGATATGACATAGAACACCTATTGCGAAGGCAGCTGGCTACGCATATATTGACGCTGAGGCACGAAAGCGTGGGGATCAAACAGGATTAGATACCCTGGTAGTCCACGCCCTAAACGATGGATACTCGACATACGCGA
>DASZUX010000505.1:0-12309 GCA_035547455.1 Chitinophagaceae bacterium | reverse complement strand
TGTAGCTGATATTTTGGTAACAGAGGCAAGGTCGTACACCGCGGTAGTGGTTACTGGCTGCAGGCTATCATAACTCATATACCCGTAGGCTCTATCAAATACCACTTTGCCGTTCCGGGCGACTAATACTACGCAGCCGGGGGTTGCATGCTGCATAATGGCATAGTTGGCAATGCTGTCAATCCGGCTAAGCACCGCACTGTTCATCCCCTGCGATTCCGGTGCAGCAATTGGCAGCACCGTTGAATCTGCTATGCCGCACCCATAATGAAAATCATTGCTTACCGTTACAGGCAGGCTGCCTTTAGCATAAAATTTACCCTGTAGCCAGTCAAATGCAGCCTGTTGAAATATGGCGTCATCTTCATAGCATACTGCAAGGTTGGGGCTTTCATTAACATATTTTACAGCATAAGGGTTGCCAAATACCATGGTTATGGTTGGCATAGACTGTTGTATCCTTCGCGCAAGGCTGATAGCGATATTGCTAATACCATAGTTGCCTGCCGGGTATTTATTGTATTTGTGCAGGCCTATGATTACAACATCGTATTTGCCCAGCAGGGCGTGATAGATACTGTCGGCTTTTGCGGCATCTTCTTTATATCCCAACAGGTAAACGGAAGCATTGTTTGATTGTATGAGCAGCCCTGCCAGGTTTCCTGGTACTGTTAAACCCAACCCTACGTATGCCACTGTCATATTGTTGCGCAGGGGTAAAAGGCGTGGCTGTTTAACCCGCAGCAGGGTAAGAGCGTTTTCAGCAACTGCTTTTCTAAGTACAGGCGCTTCGGCATTCAGGTCAGCGGTTAAGTTGGCCGTATTTACCGGCTGCAGGTGGTTTAGGCCCAGGTGGTATTTGGCTAACAGCACTTTTTTTACCCGTGCGTTTATATCATCTTCGTTCAAAATGCCTTTTTTAATGGCGTTGTTAATCCGGTTAATGCTGCCCTCCACATCGCCGGGCAGGCACAGCATATCATTGCCGGCAATAAGCGATTGCAGCGCGCCATCGCTTTTCGGGTAATATTTAGCCACCCCCTGCATTTCAAGTGCATCGGTAAATGAAATGCCTTTAAAACCTAAGCTATCCCGCAGCAGCGCGGTAACGTTATTTTTTGAAAGGGAGGTTGGCAGGTGCGTGGTAGTATCAATGGCCGGTATGCTTAAATGCGCTATCATTACCGCCCCTACTCCTTCTTTAAAAAGCTGTTTAAAAGGGTAAAGTTCAAGTGTATCTAACTGCTGCATTGTTTTATTTATCACCGGCAAATCAAGATGGGAATCAACCGAAACATCGCCATGCCCGGGAAAATGCTTGGCAGTAGCCATTACCCCTTCACTTTGTATTCCTTTCATCATTTGTGTACCCAAAAGCGCCACCTTATATTTATCCTCGCCAAAAGAGCGGAAACCAATAACCGGGTTATCAGGATTATTATTAATGTCTACCACGGGGGCGTAGTCAATTTGTATTCCTTCTCTTTTACATTGCCTGCCAATGGCCTGCCCTACTTTGTAAACCAGTTGCGCATCAGGTACTGCGCCCAGTGTAATATTGTCCCCAAATTTCATTACGCTGTCTGTCATACGCATACCAAGCCCCATTTCGCCGTCTATGGAAATCATAAGCGGGGTTTTAGCTATTCTCTGGTAGCGGTTTATATAATTGGCCTGTTCTGCCGGGTTACCCTGGAACAGGCAAAGGGCACCTATATTATATTTTTTTATTTGGGCCGTAACAGTAGAATCAAAGAATACAGTGCTACCATTGGCACCCCGGCTGCTTTCTCGTATTACGAACAACTGTGCAATACGTTGTTTTTTATTTAGCTTTTTAAAAACACTGTCAACCCACCGGGTAGCTGCCGGGGTAGCCTCGTAAAACGATTGGGCATTACAAACAGAGATAAAAAAAAGCGCAGCAGAAAGGATAAGCAAACGTTTCATGAACCAATATTAAAAGGCACAATATACGCATTTGTAAAAGTAATGCTGCCGCCAGATCGAAAATGAGCACTGCGGTAATTACCCGGCCGGGTGTTTGAATATTACATTTCTTATCTTCGCCGCATGGAAGAATTGTTACAACAGATTGAAGCGTATAAAAAAGAGGCTGGTGCATATAACGCCGCCAGTGCAGACGATGCAGAGGCATTCAGGATTAAATACCTGGGCACGAAAGGGATTGTAAAAATGGTTATGGGAGAGATGAGGAATATTCCTAACGAGAATAAAAAGGAATTTGGACTGATACTTAATGAGTTTAAGCAATTTATTGAAGACCGCTACACAACACTGAAAGAAGCACATGCGTTTACCGCTGATGTTGCTGCAAAGGAGTTTGACTGGTCATTACCCGGCGACGATTTTGCTGTAGGCACAAGGCACCCTTTAATGATGGTGCGTAACCAGGTTATTTCGATATTTAAGAGGTTGGGTTTTGCTGTAGCGGAAGGGCCCGAAATTGAAGATGACTGGCATAACTTTGGTGCTATGAACCTGCCGGAAGACCACCCGGCCCGGGATATGCAGGATACATTTTACATAAATCAAAACCCCGCATGGCTGTTGCGTACGCATACCAGCAGTGTTCAGGCAAGGGTGATGGAAAAGCAAAAGCCGCCAATACGGGTTATTTGCCCCGGCCGTGTGTACCGTAACGAAACAATAAGTGCAAGAGCGCACTGCTTTTTTCACCAGGTGGAAGGTTTGTGTATTGATGAAAATGTAAGCTTTGCCGACCTTAAACAAACCCTGTACTTTTTTGTACAGGAGATGTTTGGTAAAGATGTGCGTGTACGCTTTCGCCCTTCTTATTTCCCTTTTACCGAACCAAGCGCTGAAATGGACATAAGCTGTCTTATTTGCGGCGGCAGCGGCTGCAGCGTATGTAAGCACACTGGCTGGGTAGAAATACTGGGTAGCGGCATGGTACATCCTAAAGTACTGGAAAACTTTAACATTGACCCTAACAAATATACCGGCTTCGCTTTTGGTATGGGTATAGAGCGGATATGCCAGCTAAAATACCGCGTAAACGACCTGCGCCTTTACTCGCAAAACGATGTGCGTTTCCTGCGGCAGTTTACGGGTGTTGTAAGCAGTTAAGCATAACAGGTATGCGTTAGATAAATAGTTTAATGCATACTTAGCAGCTATATTTCGTTAATCCATTTTTTAAAGGACGCAGCATTTTCCTGGCTTACAATTATTTCTTCATTAACCGGCACTTGCAGTTCAACGCTTATTTTGCTTTTGTCAACAGGCTTAAAGCGGGTAATATAGTTGGCATTTACAATATACTTGCGGTTAGCCCTGAAAAAAAGGTTATTGTCCAGTTCTTCTTCAAGTTCTGTAAGCGTATTATTTTCCGACAGGAATTTTTTATTGTTTTTATCTACTGCAAAAACAATTTTGTGCTCGGTAAAAAAGTAAGCCACATCTTCAATGCGTATTGTTTGAAACTCAAGCCCCTTTCTTACAATAATCCGTGATTTCTTTTTATTCTGTGTATTAAGGTATTCAAACAGGGATGAATAATTGTTTACAAAATAATTCTGCAGGGCCTTGTATTTTTTTATAGCAGCAGCAAGCTTTGCCTCATCAATAGGTTTAAGCAGGTAGTCAATACTGTTAAATTCAAATGCCTGGGTAAGATATTTATCATACGCTGTTACAAAAATTACAGGGCATTCAATTTTAACACTGCTGAAAATATTAAACGATAAACCGTCTGAAAGCTGTATGTCCATTAGTATCACATCCGGCACCGGGTTTTCCTGCAGCCATTTAATACTTTCTTTTACGCTGCCTGCTGATGCAACTATGCGTACAGTGTCATCCATATTATTAAAACATTCAATCAAATGCTCTAAAGCGGGCTTTTCGTCTTCAATAATTAAAACTCTCATACAGCAAGATTTATGATGGGTAGTTTAACGGTAAAAATACCGGGTGTATTGTCAACCAGTATTTTGCGCCCGGTAATAAGCTTATAACGGTTATCAAGATTATTAAGGCCAATGCGCGAGGTGGGTACAGGATAGGTTTTAAGATGCACCTGGTTTTTAACCAGCACATAACTTGAGGTAACTGATACATCAATAGCCAGCGGCTTGTTTTCAGTAAACTCGTTGTGTTTTATAGCATTTTCAACCAGCGTTTGCAGCGATATTGGCAGTATTAAAAATTCTTCTGCATCCACATCGGTTATTTCTATTGTCATAGCAATAGAATTATCAAATCTTATTTTAAGCAGGTAAAAATAATTACTTATAAACTCAATTTCCTCGCGCAATAGCACCAAATCTTTGTCTTTATTGCGCAATATGTAATGATACACTTTGGCCAGTGTATCATTGTATAGTTTGGCACTTTGGGGGTCGCTGGAAATAAGATACGAAAGCGTATTGAGGGAGTTAAACATAAAATGCGGGTCAATCTGGTTTTTAAGTGCAATCAATTCGGCCTGGGCTTTGGCCAGGCTTAATTGCTCCACCCGCGACAGCGTGTTTACCTGTTCCTGGTTCAAAAAAAAATTTTCGTAAGTGTTAGTAATCAGGTTTGCAGTCACCACTATAATAAGTGTTGTATAAAAAATAGGGTGCCAGTCTGTTATAGCTTCGTGGGATGATAAAAACCATAGCGCCAGCAACAAGGCAGACACTGTGCCTGAATACACAACATTCGATATAAAAAAGGCAAGTATTGTTTTATAGTAAGCCCGGTGACCCCATTTGTATCTTCGTTTTACCAGCCTCATCAGTTTCACATTGCCCTGCCACACCACCAGCGAAATAAAAACAAAGAAAAGGTAACTGGCTCCAATTTCCCAAAACGTATATCGCTCATGGGTTATAAGGCCGGTTATATTAGGTATGGCAATGCCCAGCGCAGGTATGGCCAGTAATTTAACCGGCCAGTCCCTAAGCGGTTTTGTTTTCTCAAGAGCACCTGCAGCAGGTTTCATCTTTTTTAGTTTCGTTTACCGCCGTGGACGGGTTCGTCTACGAAGCATTTCGCAATTATTAACCATAATGCCTTAATAAAAAAGTTAATTATTGTTAATATGGATATTTTTAGGGATGAACGAGCAAATAGTCCATCATAAGTGTGGACTTTTTAAAAAATAGTAGTAATTTGCATACTGTTTAAGGTTGCTAAAAGTATTTTGGTTGCTTTGCCGTTAATGTGTTTTAGAATTCCAAAATCGTACTTCGGGTTATAAAATTCTCTATTAGGTAATTTTTTATACTTACTGTAACAAAAGGCTTTATAGCTTAGCTGCATAAATTACAAGGTAAGCTTTACGATATTGTCAAATTATATAAATTTTCTCATTTTTCTCATGTGACGCGGGTGGTTTCAACCACCTGCTATTTTTTCGTAATAAACCATTGTTAAACACCTTAAACTTAAAGCAAACTAATAGTTATCGGTTACATGAGCACGTACACCCTCATTTTTTCTAATAATAAAAGCAACCGTTTTGCAAGGCATGCTATTTTTTGGAGTGCCTGGATATTGTATTATAGCATTTTTTCAACCATTACCTGGCATAATGCTGCTTCTACATATACCATAACCAAAAGCTTTCTTACCTCTTTTACCGAGGTTGCATTGTCAACTCCGCTGGATATGGCGTTTTGTTATTCTATTATTTACTTCCTGTTTCCACGGTTTTTATTTAAAGGGCGATACCTGGTTATGGTGTTGTTGTGGCTTACATTCAGCGTTGTTTTTCTTTTTTTATTCGAAGTATTTCAACGGGTTGTGGTTCCGCATATAAGGGATTTATATGATATGCCAAAAAGCCCCGTGCCAAAAAGCTACCTGTACGTTTTTTTTAACTTGTTTAGCCAGATTAATATGGAAGGTTGCCTTGCAGCAGCTATTAAATTGGGTAAACTCTGGCATATAAAACAACAGGAACTTGACCTGATTAAAACTGAAAAAAAGAAAATTGAACCGTTGATTGAAGATGGCCAGATTCAGCCGGTTTTTTTTGCTGACATACTTAACAGGATTGAAGTGCTGCTTACGGAAAAGCCATTGCTGGTGGCCGGTATGATTAAAAAGGTAAAGAGCCTGCTGCTGTATGCCATGTATGATAATAACCAGTCGAAAGTTAGTCTTGATAAAGAGCTTGAGTTATTACAGGAGTATGTGGAACTTGAAAAAATGGCGCTTGAAAACAAAGTATCCATTACCCTGAAAATACATTCACAGGGGCAAGAAGAGCAGGTAGCGCCTTTTATTATTTTACCGATTACCGAAAATGCCTTTAAACAGCTATCTCTTCACACAATTGAAAAGAAATCGCTTGAAATAGATATCAAAATCAATAACGGACTTTTTACGATGACGCTTACCTGGAGCAAACCAGGTGATACTTCCACGCTTTACACAGGCAGGGGTATTATATTACAAAATATCGCCAGGCGGCTAAGTCTTATATACCCTCAAAGCCACGAACTGAAAGTATTTATACAGGTAAACTATGTAGTAGTATCGCTTAAGATTGACCTTCGTAAAGCTATTAACAAGTAGTCCTTTCCGGGGATGTTCTTTTGACCAGGGTTTTTCCAGGGTTAAACTTAAAGCGCATAGTCTGGAAAATTTTTACAATCATTTGGGCATTTTCCAATTTCCTTCTGTCCGGTCTTAAAGACCAGGCGTAAAAAAACACCTGCCGTTTTGTTAAGTCATCCTCCCGGCATTAAATCCCGGCTTTTTATTTTAAAAAATTTAATAAATCACCGATTTTTTGTTCAAAAAAGAAATTCTTTAATTAAAATTGTTTGTAAAGAGATAAAAATTGCATTAATTAGCGTAGGTTTTCATATTACAATAATTTAAAATTTTATTTTTGCCCGCGCGCAATAAAATGGCCCGCGTGGTGTTTATATAAGTCATTAAACCTCCTGAAAATTGAACTTGATGAAAATTACAATGGTATTGTGCTGCTTCTGCTTATGTGCTTTTGCATCAATTACGCCTGCCAGCGCAGGTAAATTTACAGATGGGAAAAAGTTTCCTTCAGTGCTTTCTGATGTGCCCGCTTCGGCACAAAACTGGGTAGATTCCATGTATGAAAAAATGCACCTTGATTCTTTCGGGCTGAAGAAAGAGATTTTTTTTGATGCCTGTAAGGGCTATGAATACTTACTTAGCCAGAACAAACTGCAGCGTACTGACGTACTTACTATTTGCGACTACAGCCAGTTAAGCAGCAGCAAAAGGCTTTATGTGATTGATATGGAAGATGGTACGCTGTTATTTAATACGTATGTATCTCATGGTAAAAACTCAGGTAAGGATTCGGCTTACGCATTTTCAAATCGCAACAACTCTCATAAAAGCTCCCTCGGCTTTATGGTAACGGGTGAAACATACCGTGGCAAGGCCGGGTACAGTATGCATTTTGATGGGATGGAAAGGGGGATAAATGACCATGTGCGTATGCGCAACATTGTACTGCATGGCAGTTATTATGTAAATGAAGACCGCGCCGATGCTGGTACGATGATGGGACGTAGTTTTGGGTGCCCTGCTGTACCTTATGGAGAACACGAAGAAATTATTGACAGGATTACAGGCGGTAGCTGTTTCTTTATCTACAGCCCTGATAAAATTTACGCAAAAGCATCTAAAATACTTAATGCTCATTTTAACTGGCCTGTTACCTTGCTAAGCGCAAATGCCGCAGAAAATGCAGCAAATGTTACAGCAGGCAATACTAATACACCACCTGCAGGTATGGGTAAAATTTCTTCTTCTGCAGGGGGGATGCACTAAAAGCATAGCGTGGAATAATGAAATATTTGCGGGTAAACAAATTATACTGTTTGCCCGTTTTTTGTTTTATAAGGCGGTATTTACCTGGCATATTATTTAATGGTATCTGCCATTTCCCCTAATTCTTTATCTATCTCGCCATATTTGCCATATTCAACAACGCGGCCAATCTCCCTTCCATCTTTCATCATAATAAATGTAGGTACGCTGGTTATGCCAAAGGCCCTTTGCAGGTTATCAAGAGTAGTTTTCCCCCTGTCCACGCCAATTAGCGATATACTGCTGTCAGGATAGCCGGATTTATCAACCAGCCGGTAGAAAACAGGCACAAGGTTTTGGGAATCCTCGCACCATGTGCCGAAAAACACAACCATTTGAAATTTGCTGCTGTTTTTTCTGAACGCATTTATTGCATTGGCGTTGGCTGCGCCATATTGCATATTTTGGCTAAACCATTTAAAAGTAGTGTCATTTTCAAGATCTGCGCGTTTCAACAGGCCTTTTAAAACTTTGCCATTGTCGTAACTTACTTCGTAGGCATGTACCTGTGCACTGGCCAGGGGTTTTTTAACAGAACAGGAGGTAATAATAAGGCTGCAAAAACCCGCAAGCCATAAAACATTCTTCATGCCCCTAAATTAGCCTTCAATTCTAATAAAAATGAGCGGAATTTTGTTAAAGATTGAATAAGCTGTATGTTAACATCTGCCCTGCTTTTATTTTGTTTAATATACTTTTTGGCACCCTCAATACTAAATTTACGCTGGCGAAGCAGGTAATAAATTACCTGCAGGTTTTTTACATCCTCCGGCCTGAACATTCTGTCACCTTTCCTGTTTTTTCTTGGCTTTAAAATATCAAACTCGTTTTCCCAAAAACGGATGAGTGAAGTGTTAACGTTAAACCATTGGGCTACCTGGCTAATAGGATAATACATCTTTTGCTGCAATTCTTCGTCGCCTGGCACTTCTACCAGCGCTATTTCAGCGTCAATTTCTTTAAACGATTTTCTGCCGCGCCTGCCTTTTGCGGGCGCAATGCTTTTACGTAAGGGCTTTTTTGTAACAGGGGCTTCCTCGCCTGCAAACAAAGGGGCGTCAAACTCAATTACATGGTCAGCAGGTGCAGGCTGGTAGTGGTGGCTATCATTTGTGTTACTGCTGCTTTGTGTATTTTCTGTAGTGGTGGCACCAGCGTCTTCACCGGCAGATGGTGGCACCGCAGTTAGGGGTAACCTGGTTTCCTCTACAAGCAATTCCTGCTGTGGTTCCCGTTTTTTAACAGGCGCGTCCTCTGTAAATCCAAAAAGTTCTAACTGCCTCATAATGTAAAATTAGCAATCATTCTAACGGCTTCTTTACTTTACAGCCGCCGGTGGATAACATGTAAGTATCTTGCGAACGCTGTATGTTTGCAGAATATTATGTACAATGATGCAATAAATACAATTTGTGTTTGCGGGGCGGGTACTATGGGCAGTGGTATTGCACAGTTGGCTGCCGTAGCAGGCTTTGAAACAGTATTGTTTGATGTAAATGAAGACATGCTGCAAAAAGGCCGCAAGTCAATAGAAGGGGGGATTGCCAAGCTGGTAGAAAAGAATAAGATTACGGAACATGAGAGTAGGTTGGCGCTGCAGCAACTGCATTATACTAATAATATAGCCGGCTGCAGGGCAAGGCTGGTAATAGAAGCAATTATAGAGGATAAGGCAGCCAAAACTGCATTGTTTAATGATTTGGCATCAAATAATGATGCTGGTACCATTTTAGCTACCAATACATCTTCAATTTCAGTAACGGAAATTGCAGAGGCGGTTGAAGGCCCCGGCAGAATAGCGGGGATGCATTTTTTTAATCCGGCGCCTGTTATGAAATTGGTGGAGGTAGTAAAAACCCAATATACTGCGGAGCCAGTAATTGATGCGCTTATTGGGGTTGCAAGGCGTATGGGAAAGCAACCGGTTGTGTGCAAAGATGCACCTGGTTTTATAGTAAACCGTATTGCAAGAAATTATTATCTCGAGGCATTGAAGATGGTGGAAGATGGAAAAGCCGATATTGCAATAGTAGATGCTTTAATGGAGGCCACCGGTTTTAAAATGGGGCCTTTCAGGTTAATGGATTTAATAGGGATAGATGTAAATTATTCAGTAAGCAATATTGTTTGGGAGGCTTTGGGTAAGCCTGAAAGGTTAAAACCCTCAGCCTTGCAGAAAAAAATGGTGGGGATGGGCAAACTTGGCCGTAAAACCGGTAAAGGTTTTTATGAAGAAAATGGCTTAAAATAAGTAGTATTATTCATTAGAAATTTGCACAGGATGGTTTTGGTTACAGGGGCTTCGGGGCTTGTAGGATCGCATTTGTTAAATGCATTATTACAGCAAAACGTCAATGTTCGCGCAATATACCGGGGTGGTGCTCCCCCGCAGCAATATACCCGTAATATGGAATGGGTGAAAGGTGATATACTTGATGTTCAGTCTCTTTCCGAGGCAATGCAGGGAGTTGACTACGTGTACCATTGTGCGGGTAGAGTATCATTCAACCCGGGGGATGAACATCTTTTATATAAGGTAAATGTTGAAGGCACGGCAAACATAGTAAATGCGTGTATTGAAGCGGGAATTAAAAAATTGGTGCATGTAAGCTCTGTTGCTGCATTGGGGCGAATAAGAGAAGGCCAGCTTATTAATGAGACCATGAACTGGACGCCAGATACCAGCAACAGTGAGTATGGCAAAACAAAATACCTGGGCGAAATGGAAGTATGGCGTGGTGTAGGGGAGGGATTGAATGCTGTAATTGTAAACCCGGTTATTATATTAGGGGATGGCGACTGGAATACCGGTTCGGCTGGTATATTTAAGAATGTTTACAATGAATTTGCCTGGTACACCGAAGGGGTTACGGGTTTTACTGATGTTGTGGATGTGGTAAAGGCGATGATGCTGCTGATGGATAGTGATATAACAGGTCAGCGGTTTATAATTAGCACAGAAAATATTGGCTACCACGAACTGTTTACCGAAATAGCATATTGCTTTAATAAAAAGCCTGCCAGCAAAAAAGTGACTCCCTTAATGGCTGAAATTGTGTGGCGGGTAGAAGGCATAAAAGGCAAATTGTCTGGCAAAAAGCCCTTACTAACACGCGAAACAGCTCGTACTGCACAAGCCAAAGCATATTTTGATAATACCAAGCTGACGCATTACCTGCCCCAGTTTACTTATACCCCTGTTAAGCAATCAGTTAAAAGAATATGTGCTGAACTTAAAAAAAGATACAACCTTACCTGACGTTTGCCTAAAAAAATAACTATCTTACAACAAACTTAGCTGTTGAAAAAGTTTGCAGCTATACTGCTAATATGCATACTGTTTGCCCCCTCAGCAGCAAGGCTGGTTATTTATATGGAATGTACGCTTCAGACTGATAGCGGTAATGATTGTGGTTGCAGAATATCAAGCATACCGGTAGACCAGGCTGCATCCTTTCCCGCAAAACAAAAAGAGATATTGGAAAAAACCGATGTAAAGTACCTGCTGTCGCAAAATGATAATTGTTTGCCACCCTTAATGGCAGAGCATTCTTTTTCCCTATATCAATCTTCGCTGTATACTTATACATTATTAAGCGGCATTTTTCACCCACCTGCTTTATCCTGAATTTTAAAACCTGTTGAATGCCCGCACAAACGCGGGCTGTGATTATTTGTATTGCCTTTCAAATTTATTTATTACCGGGCTGGCGGCATACCGCTATGCCTTAAAAACATTTTATGAAAAATATATTATACATCGCGGTAATGGTGTGCATTGTTGTAACTGGCTGTGCTCATTCTGTAACACCTTCATCAACTTCTGTTATTAATGCTCAAATAAAAAACAGCAGCGGTTCAACCATACTCGCGGGACACTGCTCACTATCAATATTTGGAGAAGAACCCTATAAAGAATGGTTTGATAAATCATACAACAGTTATACACTTGACACATCGGCTATACACATCTTGCAGTCTCATCTTCAAGGTAAAACCATTGAAGTGTTTTTAGGTAGTTGGTGTGGCGACAGTAAGCGCGAAGTGCCCAGGCTGGTAAAAATTTTACAGGCCGCCTCTTTCGACACTGTAAAGCTGCGGCTTATTTTTGTAGACAACTCATTGGCAAAATATAAACAGAGCCCGCAGCATGAAGAAGCCGGCAAAACAATACACCATGTACCCACTATAATTGTATATGGTAATGGCAGGGAAGAAGGCCGTATTATAGAAACACCTGTTGTATCCCTTGAAAAAGACCTGCTTTCAATAGTAACTAATAAAAGATATTCACCTAACTATACTGATGTGGCATGGTGGATGAGAAAAGTAAAAAAGCGTGGCGAATTATTAAATGGTGCAGCAATAGATGCTATAAGTAATAAGATTAAACCCTTATGCACAAGTACAAGGGACTTTAATGCTTATGGTTATGTAATGCTGGCACAGAAAAATTATAACGAGGCACTG
>DASZUX010000504.1:0-3534 GCA_035547455.1 Chitinophagaceae bacterium | reverse complement strand
GGCCTGCGCGACTACCAGGATAATTACATTGCCTGCCTTAGCGTAAACAATATGGTTAGGCGAAAGCTTAACAATAAAAATATGCAGTTTACCCTTTGCTTTTTTGGCGAGCACCTGCTGGCGCAGCACCCCAATAAAGTAGTGGGTGTGGTGGAGAGCGAGAAGACGGCTGTTTTATTAAGCATATTTATACCCGGCATGGTATGGCTTGCAACAGGCGGCGCCAGCGGCTGCCGGTGGACGGAGTACCAGGTACACAAAGTATTACAGGACCGCACCGTAACCTTTTACCCCGACTATGGTTATTACAACCGCACCACGCAAACCACCTGCTACCAGGAGTGGAGCCGCCGCGTACAGCACATACAAAGGCACATGCCCGCCCGCCTTACCGTAAGCAACACCTTAGAAACTAACCTTGCCGCCCTGCCCCGCGAAGACCAGGATTTGGCAGATGTGATGGTGAGGGGAGGGGGTAGTTAAGTGTTGAGCAGTTTATTGCAAGAAGCGATACAGCACGCACTACGCCGTAATAGCGGGGCGCATTGCAGGGCGTTGTATGGTGGCATGCGCCCCGTCCTAACGGCACGGGCGGGTGTGGCTATCTCCGGGAATTTACTCAACCTGGCAACGATCGCATCGTTATGCTGTTCGCCGCGGCGAATCAGCATCTCGTGGGGAATGGATAAGTAATGATGAGGCACAGGTCAGGAGATGTGCGGCAGCGTTATCAAAGTATCCCAATAACGCTGCGCCTTATGTTTTTGCTCTAATAACTGAAATTTTTAAATCGTTGATTTTCAACGGTAAAAATTACAGTTATATAGTAGAGTTTTTTCCAATGCTTATTAAACACAGACCAACAAAATGTTATGTTATTTCAAATATATTTGATAATTTAGTCAGCAGTATAATTTACTTTTGCATAAAGTTTGCTGTTTTACTCGAAAAATATAATATGCAAGTAGCGCAAAATCAACCTACTTCCTCTGCATTCTCTCCGGAAAAAATGGACTCTTTTTTTGAAGAAATGATTGCAACATTAAATGCTGATCATTTAATGTTGGAAACTAATACAGCAACAGAAGAAAAGAGAAAATTTTATAGTGCGGTTATTAATAAAAATGAATTAGAGGCGGTGAGTATCACAAGAATGACCTCTTCTATGTATTTTGTAAAAAGACTATTGACAGGTTATTTAGATGAGATCACAAATAAAGGAGTTAAGTTAAATAAACTTGCGTTTGATCTGTCAGATGCAAAAATATTGGTATGGGCAGAAGTTAATGAGGAAGACGACGAAACCGTTAATAAGTTAATATTGGCAGAGGCTAAGATGAACGCCGAATGCTCTGCGTATGGCTTTCACATTTCAACAACAGTTGTTGACACATCAGATAAGATGGATATTCCGCTACACTATAAAAAATTTGACTTTTCAAACTCAAATTGGCATCCTTCGACGACCATATAACCCAAGCTAAAAGGAATATAGAATTTTTAGGTTCAGTAAATAAGACCTATACTTCTTATTGGGACTGGCAAACTACAATTGCTTATTATACAGCGGTTCATCTTGTAAATGCTCATATTGCCAGTAAGGCAAACCTTCATTATAGAACCCACGAAGAGGTTAGTATTGTGCTCAATCCATTTAATAAATTATCACCGTGTGCCTTGCCTGAAGGTATTTACACAGCTTATATAAATCTGCAATGGCTTTCTCGCAGGTCCCGGTATTTGATAAATGACAAGAGAGGTGGTAATGACGCCGATGCCTTTTTTACATCCGATAGGCACTTCTCAAAAGCAATTAGGCATTTGGATATTTTATTAGTATTTATTAAAAACACCTACGCAATTTCTTTCGATAAAACATATCTATTATGCGACAGATTGAAGGCCGATGCTTTAATCAATTTTGAAATATCCAAATAACTATTTAACCATACAAAGCCCGTCTCCAAGCCTTTTTCTCACTATTCCTCATCTACTAAGAGATGCTGATTAGCCACGGCGAACAGTATAACAATGCGCAGGCAAAGCAGGCTTTCAATCACCGGGCGGTATTCAGCCCCAACGGGGCGGTATAACCCAGCGATGGGTTTCAACCCATCGTAACAAAACAAACAATACACACCCGCAAAGCCCCGCAGGGGCGGTATAACCCAGCGATGGGCCATCGGCTATGGACTCTCAACCATAAACTATCAACCATTCAACTATGAACCTCACTCCCTAAACTCCAGCCAATCTAATGAGAACATATCATGGTTGGGCTCGGTGTCTTTACGGAACACAAAGTACAGGTCGTTCTTTCCGCCGGGGTCTTTTACCGGGGCAGATGTTTCGCGGTAATTATCCCACTTGCCGGTGGCGCTGTAGTTAAGCGTGCTTATAACAGGGCCGTGTGCCGAGCCTGCATGCACCTCAAGCGTTGCTGCAATATTTTGCGATGAATAACGGTAGGCAATGCTTTTAATGCCTGCAAGGTCAATGCCGCGCAATACAAAGTATGATTTGTTGTGTATGCTGCCCAGGCCAATATCGTGCCTGCGTATGTTGTACAGCCTGTCGGCATCTTCTGCCTCAATATGTGGTGCGCGCAGCACCACTGTTTTATAGCCGGTTAAAGGCGCTACGCCGTTGCCGCCGTCAGTATAGCTGGCTGTAAGCAGGTAGTTGCCGTTTTTGCCTGCACCGGCAAAACTGGCTGTACCTGTTGCGGGCAGGCTGTCCTGCTCACGCTGTTTGCTTAGCGACAGTATGTAGTGCACAATGGTGGTAACGGTTTCGGGTGTTAGCTGCGGGTGCGCACTCATTTCGTGGTTGCCCCAGTTGCCGGAGCCGCCGTTAATTACTTTTTTCACCAGCCGCTCAACAGTGGCCGTACCGCTGTCGGCATACCGCTTAGATACCTGCATAAAAGCAGGCCCTACTGACACAGCACTTACCTGGTGGCAGGCCTTACAGTCGCTTGCCTGTATCAAGGCCCATGCGGGGCTTACCTCTTTGGCACCGGGGGCAAGGCTGCTTAATACCTTGTAGGTTGCAGCCTCTGCGGGTATATACCGTGCTGATACCTGCAGCCTGGCAGCGTTAATGGTTTTGTCTTCTTTGTCGGCAGCCTGTGCAGTGTAGTGCACGGGGCCGCCAAAATAAAAGCTGCTGTTGCCTGCAACGGTTAAGCTAACGGCGGGTACCGTGTTGCCCACCTCAATGTTCTTAGCGGCAGTGCTTTTTTCACCTGAAGGGTCGGTTACCGTAAGTGTAACATGGTACATACCATTTTTGTTAAATGTATGTTCAGGGTCTGCATCATGCGCTGCGGCGCTTCCGTCTCCAAAATTCCATTCATAACTTAATACATCGTCCTCATCAAAGTCAACACTGTTACTGCCTTTAAAGTTTACCTTAAGCGGCCCTGCGCCAATGGTATCTGCGGCATTAATAACCGCCTGCGGTGCGCGGTTGCCGCCGTTGTACTCAATACGTACCAGTCTTGCATCGTCGTTATCGGCGCCGTACACGCTG
>DASZUX010000503.1:0-2068 GCA_035547455.1 Chitinophagaceae bacterium | reverse complement strand
AAAAAGGTAACAGGCCATAGCGCCGCTTATGTTGGTGGCGCCTGCTGTAAAAGCTGTTAAAACACCCAGCAGCAGGTTGTTGTTATATGTGCGTTCTTTTGCGAGCGGCAAAGCGCAGGATTTTGCAAATTATATATTCAGCCCCCCGCAAGCGCTAATAACCTGGCCTGTTATGTAGCTGCTAAGATTGCTGGCTAAAAACAGGGTGGTATCGGCTATTTCTTCTGCACGGCCAAAGCGGCCGAGGGGTATCTTCTTTAAAAATTCTTCTGCACCGGCTCCTTCTTTTAAATAGTGCGTCATATCTGTTTCAATAAACCCGGGCGCAATGGCATTGCAACGTATGTTACGGCTGCCCAGCTCTTTAGCTACTGATTTTGTAAAACCGATAATACCGGCCTTGCTGGCTGCATAACTTGCCTGGCCTGCATTACCGCTTACCCCCACAATGCTGCTCATATTAATAATGCTGCCGGCTTTTGCCTTCATCATAGGCCGGATGACCTGCTTGGTCATGTTGAATACACTTTTCAGGTTAATATTTATTACTTCATCCCATTGTTCCGGGGTAAGGCGAAGCAGCAGGTTGTCTTTACTTATGCCGGCATTGTTTACACACACGTCAACGGCGCCAAATTCTTTCAGTACGTCGTTTACCAGGCTTTCACACTGCACAAAATCGCCTGCATTACTTTTATAAGCTTTGGCCTTAACGCCTAACGCCTGTAACTGGCTTTGAAGTGCCGCGGCCTTTTCAGCGCTGCTGTCGCTTACATAGGTAAACGCAATATTGCTGCCATGTTCGGCCAGTTTAAGGGCAATAGCGGCGCCAATACCGCGGGCCGCACCGGTTACTATAGAAACTTTTCCTTGTAGTAGTTGCATGGTGGTTTTTATTGTACCGGCAAATGTATATAAATTGAACCCAGTTGTTACTCCTCTTCACGCTTTATTCCGGCGCCGGTTATTAAAAGTATTGCCTGGCCAGGCAAAAAGTACTGTTTGAGCATCTATTTGCGGCACTTCATAAATTTTTCAAAAAACAAGTTTGGTATAAACCTCAAATCTCCTATTTTTGCAGCCCTTTTAGGGAGATTCCTCAGTAGCTCAGCTGGTTAGAGCATCTGACTGTTAATCAGAGGGTCACTGGTTCAAGTCCAGTCTGAGGAGCTTAAAAATAAAGCAGTTACGACGTAAAAGTTGTAGCTGTTTTTTTATTTGCACAAGAAATATTTTAGCAATGATTGATAATGCCCGCAGGGCTAAAATTCTTGTGCAGGCGGCTTGATTCCGCCACACACTACAGAAATGAAGAGGCCGTCGTAGAAGTAAAAATTTGCGGCGGCCTCTTTTGCATACATTATATTTTAGACACAAGCCAGGCCGGACCAAACTTTATATATGCCTGAACGTTAATGTTATAAAGGTTATATAAAATATTATTCACTTTAATTTTTTACAGTTGTGTTTTGGTCAACTATTCCCAAAGGAGCAAAGCCGGTAACAAATTTTAACAAAACAAAATACCTTGGTACCTGGTATGAAATTGCAAGGCTGGATTTTAGGTTTGAAAAAAATCTCAGTAACGTTACTGCTACTTATTCGCTAAATGCCAATGGCACCATTAAGGTGGTTAACAAAGGCTATGCATACAAAAAAGGCAAATGGAAACAGTCTGTTGGCAAAGCAAAGTTTGCAGGAAACCCGTCAGTTGCAAAATTAAAAGTGTCGTTCTTCGGCCCATTTTATGCGCCGTATAATGTAATTGCTATTGATGAGGATTACAAATATGCGCTTGTAGCAGGTAAAAACCTAAACTACATGTGGATATTATCCAGGTATAAAACCATACCTCAGGCCATTAAGGACGCTTACCTTGCCATTGCAGAAGAACTGGGGTATAACGTTAGCGCATTAACGTGGACAATACAAAGCCCGCAGCAATAGGCAACGTTTACCGCACCTTACAACACAGCCGGCTTAGTAATTAATCTCAACTACTTTTTTGTCGCGCAGCTTTTGCATTTCTGCGGGTACAATGCGTAATATTTCTTCTTTCAGTTTTTTA
>DASZUX010000502.1:0-4345 GCA_035547455.1 Chitinophagaceae bacterium | reverse complement strand
CAAAATACCGTGGTAAATGGTACCGTGATTGATGCGGTTACCAAAAAGCCCATTGCGTTTGCAAGCGTTTTTTTTAAAGAGGGCAGAGGGAAAAGCACAGATTCGGCAGGGCATTTTTCACTGGTGGCTTATGAGTCATATAGTAAAATTGTAGTATCTTTTGTTGGATATAAAACTCAAACGCTTGATATTTTCGCTGGTGTTACCCAAGACGTTGAAGTGCAGATGCAGCCAATAGGCACGCACCTTGCGGATGTGATAATAAGCAGCAAAAACCAGCCCCGTTACCGCAATAAGAACAACCCCGCAGTGGAATTAATACGAAAGGTGATTGAAAACCGCGATAAGAATCGTACTACGCATTATGCTTACCTGCAATACAAGCAATATGAAAAACTGGCAGTGTATATTAACAGCATACCTAAAAATATAAGTGAGAATAAGACCCTGCAGAAATACCATTTTTTATTTGAAACTCCTGATACGGTTAAGATACCAGGCAAAAGCCTTAACCCAGTTTATTTAGAAGAAACAGTAAGCAACAATTATTACCGCCAGGATCCCGAGAGCAAAAAGCAGGTGATATTAGGCCGCAAGCAGGTAAATTATGGTGAGTATATTGACAACAGCGGAATTAGCGAATATCTTAACAATCTTTACCAGGACGTAGATATTTACAGTAACAATATACCGCTGTTTACCTACCAGTTTTTAAGCCCGATAGCTGATTTGAGTCCGCAATTTTACCAATACTTTATGCGCGATACAGTTACTGACGAAAATGGCGTACAGTTGGTAAAGTTGTACTTTAACCCGCGAAACACCGGCGGCCTGCTGTTTAAAGGTACTATGTATATTACGCTGGATGGTAATTATGCTGTACAAAAAATAAACATGTTTGTAAGCCGGCAGATTAACCTGAATTTTATAAGGGAAATGCATATTGACCTTACGTTTACCAAAAACCCTGAGGACGGGCACTACATACTTATAAAATCGGTGGTAAATGCAGATGCTACTGTTAGCGGCAAAAAAAAGAGTGGAGGATTTTTTGGAGAAAGAACGGTAACGCTTAGCAACCTTGAAGTAAATAAACCTATTGCTGATACCACTTTTACAGGTCCTGATGTTGTTAGTGTACCCAATGCCGACCTGCATAATGAAGGGTACTGGAAGGCAGCGCGCCAGCCGGCATTAACATTGTCAGAATCAAAGGTATATGGTAATATTGACAGCCTGGCCAAAATGCCTTCCTTCCGTCATACGGTAGATATGGTGTCGCTGTTTACAACGGGGTACAAATCTTACCCGTATTTTGAAATAGGACCTGTTCCTACCTTTTTCGGGTACAATCCCGTGGAAGGCTTTCGTACGCGGTTTGGCGGGCGTACAACAGCCAAGTTAAGCAGCAGGCTGTATTTTGAAACCTATGGTGCTTATGGTTTTAAAGACAACCAGTTTAAATATTTTCTTAGCTCCACATACTCTATCAGCAACCAGTCAATATACAAGTTTCCTAATCATTTTATCCAGGCCAGCATACAGCGGGACACTAAAATACCCGGGCAGGAACTTGAATTTATAACCGAAGACAATTTCTTACTATCATTCAAACGTGGCACTAACGATAAGTGGCTGTATAATGATGTTTACAGGCTGAACTATGTACAGGAGTTTCACAATCATTTCTCCTACACACTCGGGTTTAAATACTGGAAACAAACACCTGCCGGTAATATTACTTATGTAAAAAATATTGCGGATACCGTACATAATCTTACTGCTACAGAGTTGTCTGCCGAATTCCGCTGGGCGCCGAATGAACAATTTTACCAAAGCAAAGTGTACCGCGTGCCTATTGTAAACAAATATCCCATATTTACCCTGCGGTTTATTGCCGGCGTAAAGGGGTTGTTTGGCAGCGAATACAGCTACCAGAGAATTGAGGCCCGTATTGAAAAACGCATACACCTGTCATTATTTGGTTATGTAGATGCAGTGGTGGAAGGAGGTAATATTTTTGGCAGGCTGCCTTACCCGCTGCTGATAGTACACCGTGCTAACCAGAGTTATGCCTTTCAGCTGAACTCGTATAGCCTGATGAACTTTTTGGAGTTTGTGAGCGACCATTACGCTGCTACTACGCTTGACTATCACATGAACGGCCTGTTATTTAATCGCATCCCCCTGCTTAAGAAATTAAAACTGCGTGAAGTAGCTTCACTTAAGTTGCTGTACGGAGGTGTACGGGATGCTAATAATCCCAGCCTGCATCCTGAATTATATAAGCTGCCTGTTAACCAAACTTTTACGCTTAACAACGGTCCTTATATTGAAGGCAGCGTAGGAGTAACCAACATATTTAAGTTTTTCAGGGTTGATTTAATTAAACGCTTCACCTATCTTGATCACCCCGACCTTTCAAAACTGGGCGTACGCGTAAGGCTTAAGTTTGATTTTTAAGAAACCATAAAGGCTCCTTTGGGGGCCTTTTTTTTGAATCGGGTATGGCAAAGGGGAGGTAATACAATTCCGTCTGCACAATTTTTTTCTTTTTCCTGTAACAAACTTTGTATAAGTACGTATAAGCCTTAAAGTAACTATTTTTAATACATTTTACATGAAACTGTTATCAAAACTAATAACGGCTGCAGCATTGCTGACTGTTAGCTCATATACTTTTGCCCAGACTGGTACAAGCCCGATTGACACTGCTATTGCACAGGTTGATAATTTTGCCGCTATTAAAATACAGGGCTCTTTTGAGGTGCATGTTACGCAAGGTGACCGGCAGTCAGTAAAGCTGGAAGCACCCACTGAAATATTAATGCACGTAGAGGCCGAAACAAAAGATGGCCTGCTTACTGTACGCAATAAACCTGACGCAGCTTCCTGGATGAAAACCACTTTTCGTAATAACCCTGATAACTGGTGGAATCACCACCATGTAGTAGTACGTATAATAGTTACTTCACTACACAGTATAAGTATGTCAGGCTCCGGGCATATTTACTGTGCGGACGGTATAAATGCGCCGGATTTGAAAGTGCGGGTAAGCGGCAGTGGTAAAATAGAAGGAAAAATAACTACACAGCAGCTTGAGAGCAATATTTCCGGTTCAGGCCACATTGATTTGTCCGGTACCGCTGAAACTTCCGAGGTTTCCATTACCGGGTCTGGTCATTTTAGTTCATCCAATCTTGTTACTTCTAATTCCAAAGTACATATTTCAGGTTCAGGCCGTGCTGAAGTAAATGCTTCTGAAAAGCTGGATGCAAGTGTGCATGGCTCCTCAAGGGTAGTATATACTGGGCACCCAAAATCAATAAGTGTAAGTAAAAGCGGCAGCGGATCTGTATCAGGTTCATAGCCTGGTACGGGCTAAGGAGCGTAGATAACAGTTGCCTCTGCGCTAAAGTGCATTTAAGTCCTTTTGTAAAACATCCTGCACCTGCTTTTGATAAGTATAGCTAACAGGTATGTTTTTGCCGGCTACTGTAATGGTGTTTTTGTTCCAACTGCTAATTTTATTTACCGGCGCTATATATGAGCGGTGTACGCGAATAAAATTTTGCGGCGGTAGTTTTTCCATTACTATTTTCATGCTCATGTGTATAAGCATCGGTTTCGTGCCGGTATAAATTTTTATATAATCATCAAGGGCTTCAATAAGCTCAATGTCTTTGAAAAAAATTTTGTTCCACTGGTAATTGTATTTAACAAACAGGTAGCCTTCGTTTACTTCCTTGTTAAGGCGGTACTCATATAACTCTTTTGCTTTAGTAACAGCTTTTAAAAAGCGTTCATATTCAAAAGGTTTAATAAGATAGTCCACTGCGTCAAGGTTAAAACCTTCTACGGCATACTGGCTAAAGGCTGTAGTAAATATTACTATAGGTTTAGCCGCAAGGCTGTTTACAAACTGCAGCCCTGTTTCGTCGGGCATTTGTATGTCAACAAACAACAGGTCAACAGGGTTGTTCTCAATATATTCCCTTGCTTTGGTTGTATCGGTAAAAGTGGCCTGCAGATCCAGCATACCGGTTTGTTCAGCATAGTTTTTTACAATCTGCAATGCCAGTGGTTCGTCGTCAATTGCTACGCATTTCATAAGTTATCTCTATTTTAACAGGTTAGCCATTTCGTTTTCAGCCATATCGGGTGTGGTGGCCTGTATGGTAAGTCTTACGTCAAACTTTTCTAGTCCTTCAGTAATAACAAGTTCATGTTTTCCGGGATAAAGCAGTTCAAGCCGCCGCCGAGTATTAGCAATACCTGTGCCTGTACCCTTATTTTTTTGCATATTGGGGAAAATGGTATTGGAACAGGTAAAAATAACCTGCTT
>DASZUX010000501.1:0-5111 GCA_035547455.1 Chitinophagaceae bacterium | reverse complement strand
CTGGCATTTGAAAGAAGATTAATTAAAATGTCTTTTATAATTTGCTTATCCTGCAAAACAATTTCCTGCCCGTAGTGCCTGTAGTTAATTACCTGTCCCTTTTTTAATACGGCAGCTATCTCATCCAAAAGGTCAAATGAAAACTGCTTAAAGTCAAAATTCTTTTTTATCACTTCCACCCTGCCCTGTTCCAATTTTTCAAGCGATAAAAAACTCTCTAAAATATTGGTCAGGTTCTTAACAGATGATTTAATCCGCAAAACATGCTTTTGCACATTAACCCTGCCGGGTGTCTTTTCAAACGCCTCAATCAGGTCAGCACTGCTAAGTATTATGCTAAGGGGCGTCCTGAATTCATGAGAAGCTATAGAAACAAAGCGCGACTTTAATTCATTTATCTCTTTTTCACGCTCAAGCAGCAAAATCAGGTCTTTTGTGCGCTCCTGCACTTTGTTTTCAAGTTGAATATTAATAGCCTTCAAATCGCCCAGCGTCTTGAAGTGTTCCAGAAAACCGGCAGCCTTTTGTGCATACAATTCCATTTTTTTTAAATCAAGCGGATTGAAGCTATAAGGGTTTTTAAAATGGGTTGAAATTATGCCTATCGCTATGCCATCTTTGCCAGGCAGGGGGGTAGATTGTACTGCCCTGAAGCCCGATTTTCTTGCAATATCAAGATGTTGCACAAAAGCTTCATCCTTTTCTATATCTTCTACACAAATTTGCCGTTGGTATTTCAGTGCCCGGCTGCATACTGAAAGGTCGTTCAATCCTATTTCAGCAAAGTATTGAAGAAACTCACTGGCGCAGCCTTTACTGGCAACAATGGCAAGGGTATCTTTTTCCGGGTTAACCAATTGCACATGACCCATAGTTGCACCAAATAACTGTGTAGAATACGCAAGCATTTGTTGCAAACCGCCTTCCAGCGTCTGCTGCTGCCACAAGGTAATACCGGCTTCGTTCAGTTGAGCCAATGCAGTTGCCTCGGCAGACAGTTTCATTTCGCTTTCTTTAAGCGCTTCAATATATTTTTTTTCTTTTGTAATGACCTCTGAGAAAATAATAAGGCCACCGATATTATGATCCCTGGAATACCACGGGCACAATTCCCATTTTAGCCATTCTACAACTCCGTCTTTTGTTATAAAGCTATCTTCATCTGAATGCAGGGTTTCCCCAGCAAGACACCGCTGGTAAAAATGCTTCCATTCTGCAGGCATAGCCGGGAAAACCTCGTAATGATTGCGGCCGGTAATATTTCCGGGCAAATCATAATCCTTCATCCACCGGTTGCTAACCACAATGTAATTCATGCCCGTATCAAGCATCGCAACAGCCGCAGGAGTATGTTCAACCAGCACGCGTATTCTTTGTTCGTCAGCCTCCAGTTTCTCTTTTATAGTTTTAAAATCACTAATATCCCTGCAGGTCGTCAACATACATTCCCGGCCGGCTACCATTAATCGTTCCGCTGATAGTGATGCCCAAATAACCCGTTTGTATTTATCTCTTATAGGCAATTCAATATTCCTTACCTTTCCGTTTTTATTCAACTTGTCAATTAAAGCAGGGCGGTCTTCAGCATTCAGGAAAAAATCAAGTTCGGTTGAAGTATAACCAATGAGTTCTTGCGGGGAGTATCCACACATCTCACAAAATTGCCCGTTTGCTTCAAGAATTTTGCCCGTTTCAACATCTGATAAGATAATAGCTACAGGGCTTTCGTAAAATATTTTTGAAAACTTGTCTATTGATGTTTTTTCATCTGTAATATCCCTGATAAACACAGCCGCAAATACCTGTTCATTTACGGGAAGCATATTAAGGCTTATTTCAACCGGGAAAGTCTTTCCCGTTTTTCGCTGGCCAAATAAACTTGCTTCCGCAGCCATTTGGCGGGCATGCGGTAATGTAAAATATGCCTGGATATCAGCGTACTGCCGGCTGCGGTAAAAATCCGGGATAAGTACGTTAATGGGTTGGCCGGCCAATTCATCCGTGGCATAGCCAAAAATCTTTTGACAATGTGGATTAGCAAGAGCTATTCTACCACTGGTGTCGGCTAATATAATGCCAATGGTTATATGTTCGATAAGTAGTTTAAGCGCTTCATCGCGTTGTGTAAAAATTTTATCGTACAACTTCATAATTAAGACTAAATATAAAAAGTACCCCGCTTACCTGTAAACGACGACAGCAGGTGAAGATGCTGTTTTCAATCATGTGAAGATATGATTACCGTCATCTTTTTATTTTATTTTTCAAATATTTTTGTAAGGGGTTGAATTTCTAATTCCGTATTATAGAAAAGTTATTGTCCGTACCAATACTAATAACTCTTAACCGGCAATATCTGGAACATGAAAAAAATATTGATTATTGACGATACGTCCGAAATAACCGACAATATCAGGGAATATCTTGAATTAGCAAACTATAAGGCCATTGTTGCCAATAATGGCAAGGACGGTGTTGAGCTTGCGCTGTCATCAAACCCCGACCTTGTGATATGCGACATCATGATGCCCGGCATGGATGGGTATGGGGTTTTATACGCGCTTCAAAAAAAACAAACAAACCAAGGGCATACCGTTCATTTTTTTGACTTCAAAAGCAGAAAGGGAAGATGTGAGAAGAGGGATGGAGTTAGGCGCTGACGACTATATCACCAAACCATTCAGCAGTTCTGAATTGTTAAATGCAGTGGAAGCGCGGTTTAAAAAAATGGAAGAAATAAAAGGGGCATATAATCAAACCGCAGCGCCTGTTGATATAAGCATAAAAACACTGCTGGAACAATTTACGGCAGGAAGAAATGTAAACAGGTATAAGAACAAACAAGTTGTTTTTAGCGAAGGCAACAGGCCTACTTGTATTTACTGGGTGAAAAGCGGCAAGGTAAAGACCTTTAAAACAAATGAGGACGGGAAGGAACTTGTAATGGGATTATACAGGCCCGGAGACTTTCTTGGCTATGTTGCTTTGCTGGAAAAAAGCAATTACCAGGAAACCGCAGAGGCTATAGAAACATCTGAAATTATAGTGATTTCCAAACCTGATTTTGACGCGTTGTTAACCAGTCACCCCGAAATAAACGGGGTATTCCTGGAAATGCTGGCAAAAGATGTAGTTGAAAAAGAAAATCAATTATTAGGGCTCGCTTACAATTCCCTCAGGCAAAAAGTTGCAACAGCATTGCTTACATTTTATAAAACGTATAAAACGCCCGGTAATAAAGCTTTTAACATTGACATAAGCAGGGAAAACTTAGCCACGCTTGCCGGAACTGCCACAGAATCGCTTATCAGAACCCTGGCAGACTTTAAAAACGAGAAAGTGATAGATGTAACCCAGGGATCAATTAGTATACCCGACGCAAAAGGGCTTAAAGATATTTGAATAAGGTGCTTTCTTCTGCGGCCTTAATAATTATCAGCCCCCGGCATGAGTGTAATCATGAAAAAAATTTTTGCCGGCAACTACCTTTCCACAGCAAATATTTGTTGTATGAACCAAATGCCGGCCACTGTAAAACGCTCTATTGAACTGGCAGGTCTTTTTATGGCCGGGGCGGTGGTAGTTTTAGGCAAAATCATTGTTATGCCTCTTGTATTGGCATTTTTTTTAAGCATCCTGCTTATGCCGATATACAGGCTGTTTATAAAATTGCGGCTGCCGGAAATAATGGCCATTGCGCTGGCTATTTTATGCCTTGGCGTTTTTGCAACGCTGGTGGGATGGTTGTTTTACAGCCAGGTGGCATCCCTGCTTGAGGATTTTCCCACAATACAAAAAAACATCACAATACATCTTGATAACCTGAGTGCATGGATAAACCGGTCATTTGGTTTATCACGCGGCGACCAGGCAAGTTTCATTAATGAACACAGTACAAGGCTTCTTAGCATACTGGAAAATATTTTGCAGCGTTCTATTAATTCAGTCACTGATTTTTTGATATTTTTCGGGCTGCTGCCTGTGTATATTTTCCTTATTATATTGTACAGGCACCTGTTCCTCCAATTTATGCTGATGTGGGTGAAAAAGGATGAACATGTAAAAATGCGGGAAGTAGTGCCCCAGCTTGAACGGGCTGTAAAGCATTACCTGCTTGGGCTGCTGATTCAATTTACTTACATTACCCTGCTTCTTGGAATAACGCTTATGGCCCTCGGAATAGAGCATGGGTTGCTGATAGGGATTCTTTTTGCGTTCCTCAACCTTATACCCTACCTCGGCCCCCTGATTGGCAACATACTGGGTATTTTAATAACACTTGCAGCTTCCAGCAGTGCGGGCGATATTATCATTGTGTTCCTGGTTATTACAATTGTTCAACTTCTTGATAACAACATCCTGATGCCGCGTATTGTAGGCGGACAGGTAAAAATAAATGCGCTCGTGTCAATTGTCGCCATTTTTATTGGCGGGGCATTGGCCGGCGTAACAGGCATGTTCATTGCCATGCCCACGGTTGCCGTGCTGAAAATAATATTTGACCACTCAACCCATTTTAAGCAATGGGGGGTATTGTTTGGTCATGCGATACCTGCCGGGAACCCCCTGTATGAACAATAATTATTTTTATATGAAGACGATATTAGTGCCAACAGACTTTTCCAAAAATGCAATGTGCGCTTTACGGTATGCCATCAGGCTTGCAGCAGTAACAAATGCCGACATATATGTGCTGCATTGTTTTCAATATTCATCCTACAAGCACCTGGTAAGCGAAAGCGAAACACAGCGTAAACTGATTATTGAGCAAACAGGCAAAGAGCAGTTGCTGAAGCTGCAAAAGCATGTGTACAAAGCATACAAAAGTGCGGGCTTACCGGTAAGTACGGCAACCAGGCTGCAAGCCGAATTTAACCCTTTCGTTGTTGAAGAGTCCATTCGCGTAGCAAAGAAAATACATGCAGGCCTGATTGTAATGGGTACGCACGGCGCAACAGGAATTCAAAAAGTTTTGTTTGGCTCCAATACCGCTAATATGGTGGCAAAATCGCCATTGCCGGTATTGGCAATACCGGGAAACCATCGCTATAAGCCGCCAAAGAAGCTGCTTTTTTGCAGCGACCTGGCACATTTTAATACCGAGGTGGCAA
>DASZUX010000500.1:0-5777 GCA_035547455.1 Chitinophagaceae bacterium | reverse complement strand
ACATTTTTGATGCAAAAACAATGAAGGCAGCAGGTGAAGCCTACATAAAACAGGTGCCTGCAGAAGACAGCAGGAACAAGCTTGTTGGCATGCTTACGGGCAGCGGCAATATTACAGCAACAACTGCTGCGCCCGCTGTGCACAGCTATTATGACGAAAGAACAAAAGAGGATTTTAAAGCATTAAAAACAGTTATTGTAAGCGGCTGGGTGCTTGCGGTAACTGAAGCCCGTCAATGCGCTCTTTACTCACTTACACAAAACTAACTTTGCTATGCACATTGATGCCAGAAACATAGAAGACAATTCAGTAATTGAAGGCGATATATGTATCGTCGGCGCCGGGGCAGCAGGCATAAGTATGGCGCTTGACTGGATGAACACCCCATACAAGGTAATATTGCTGGAAGGCGGCGGTTTTGATTACGACCCGCAGGTGCAGGATTTATATGCAGGTAAAACTACGGGCCAAAAATACTTTCCTCTCGTATCCTGCCGGCTGCATTATTTTGGAGGCACTACTGGGCATTGGGCAGGGTACTGCTCACCGTTTGATGAAATTGATTTTAAGAAACGCGACTGGATTCCTTTAAGTGGCTGGCCAATTACCCGTAAAGACCTTGACCAGTACTATGCAAAAGCACAACCCCTGGTTGACCTTGGCCCTTATGATTATTCTGTTGAGTACTGGCAAAAACAATTTTCCAATTATATTCCGCTAAACATAAACAGTGGCGTTATATGGAATAAAATGTGGCAGTTTAGCCCGCCTACAAGGTTTGGCACAAAGTACCGGGATACCATTGTAAAAGCAAAGAATATACACCTGTACACATACGCCAATGTTGTGGATATAACCGCTAACAGCAATGTTACCGCCATTGACCATGTAACCGTAAAAAATTTTGCAGGCAAGCAGCATACCGTAAAGGCAAAACAGTTTGTGCTGGCATGCTGCAGTATACAAAATGCAAGAATACTGCTTGCCAGCAACAAGCAGGCGACTAAAGGGCTTGGGAATGACAATGACAATGTAGGCCGCCATTTTATGGAGCATATTGAAATAAAATCCGGTGAGCTGTGGCTGGATAAACCTGATTCGCTCGACCTGTACATGAACGACTTTGTTACTACCAAAGCACGCGCGGAATTAGCTGTTACTGCTGAAAAGCAGGAGGAATATAAAATACTGAATGGCACCATGTCCCTTTCGCCGCTGCAGGAGGCGAAACATTTTAAATCAATGATTGAATCCTGGAGTAATGATGTAAAAAAGAATGAACAGTTATTCAAATCATTTGATGATTCGGCAAAAAAGACGCCCGGCAAAAAAACAACCAACTCGTTTGAACTGTTTACCCGTATTGAGCAGGCGCCCAACCCCGACAGCCGTGTAACACTTGATACGGAAAAAGATGCGCTGGGTATGCCGCGCGCACAATTACATTGGGTGCTTACGCAATTAGAAAAAAGGAGCATACGTAAAATTCATGAACTTATAGGGCAGGAAGTTGGCAAAACAGGCGCAGGCCGTGTAAAGTTGCTTGAGTATTTATGGGACGAAAAAGATGAGTCGTGGCCGCGGTTTACCGGCGGGGGGTGGCACCACATGGGCACAACAAGAATGAGTGATAATCCCAAAACGGGTGTGGTTGATGCCAACTGTAAAGTGCATGGTATTGCCAACCTGCATATTGCCGGCGCTTCATGCTACGCTACTGCTGCTGCACCTAACCCAACCCTTACGGTAATAGCCCTTACATTGCGGTTATCCAATCATTTAAAAAGCGTAGTAAAGGTATAAATGCGGGTGCGTTTTTATTTGCCAAACGCGGCAAGGTTGCTGCTGAATATTCTTACAGCTATGGCCAGCAGTATTACTCCAAAAAACTTTCGTATGGCTGTAAGCCCGTTTTTACCCAGCATCTTTTCAATGTAATTGAGGGACCGCAGCACTATATACACTATTACAAGGTTAAGCATTATACCTGCCAGTATATATGGCGTTTCATAATTTGCTTTTAAACTCATAATAGTAGTAAGTGTACCACTGCCCGCTATTATAGGAAAAGCAATAGGCACTACCGTACCGCTTTTTGCACTGGCATCGGCTTTAAATATCTCATGGCCCAGCACCATTTCCAGCCCCAGTAAAAAAATTACAATGGAGCCGCCTACCGCAAAGGATGGTATGTTAAGCCCCAGTATATGCAGCAATTGCTCTCCCGCAAACAAAAACAATATCATCAGTGCGCCTGACACAAGCGTTGCCTGTAAAGCACGTATGCCACCCATTTTTTCCTTAAGCCCTACAAGTACGGGTATTGAGCCTACAATATCAATAATGGCAAAAAGGGTAAATGTAATGGTAATAAGCTGGTTGATATTGAATTGCATGTTATTGTGGTTTGCTGCCCGGGCGGGCCACTACGAAGCTAATACAAATCGCAAAAATAAAACCCATAAGGTTTTTCCCCGGCCGGTGCCGCATACTCTTTATACACCATTTCCCCTTTGGCAACAGGTATGGGTTGCTTAAATATGGGTGCATCAAAAACAAACGAATGAAATTCCCCGTTCTCCCCGCAGGGGTCAACATAAGCAGGCAAGTCGTTCAGGAAATCTTCATCAATTATGCGGCCGCAAAAGCTTTTATCAAGGCTCATCCCGTTTACACACACAATAATACTTTTAAAACCCAGTGCAATAAATTCCTTTACCAATGCGGTTGTGTCCTTTTTCCATAATGGAAACACGCAGGCAATATCAATTTCCGCAAGCTTTTGCTCGCGGTACTGCTTTAAATCTTCCAAAAAAATATCCCCGAAAATAGCGTGCGTACAACCCTGCTGTTGCAGTTGCAGTGCTTTATTTTTCATTGCCGCTTCGTATTCTGGCATTGCAGGCTGCTCCGGCAGTTCTATTGTTTCCAGGGGAAGGCCAATGGCTTCCGCCTGTGCCTGCAACAGGCTGCGCCGTACGCCGTGCATTGAAATTCGGCTATGTACAGCGTTTATACTGGTAAGCAGGTGTGTTATGTTATATGTACCGGCTTGCATTGCCTTATACAGGCATAGCGCAGAGTCTTTGCCCCCGCTCCAGTTCATATAGGCATTTATATACTTATCCATTAAACAGGTATTTTTCTTTAAATAATACATACTTATTCTGCAGGTCGGTAAGGCACCTGGCACACAGGCAGTCACTATATCGCCCCTCTATAAATGCAGCCTCTTCTATTGTAAGCACAATACTGCTGCACTGGCAGTGGCCTATGTCGCCTGCCTTGCATTCAAAAGGGTTACCGCAACGCGGGCAGTTTTTTTGTTCGTGGTTGGGCATATAGCAGCTATTAATAAAACAGCGGCCTGCCGGCTAAATTGCCGCAAGCCGCTGCCCGGTGTTATAAATTTATTCTTGCGCCTGCCATCATATTGAACCGCTTTGAATTATATCCTCTTATATCAAAATACTGCTGGTTGGTTACATTTAAAAAATCAGCAAACAATTGTACCTGCTTAACAATACTGTATTGGCTATGCAGGTCAAGGGTATAATAGCCATTCATCGTAAAAGGCGGGGCCATGTAGGCGGGCTCTTCGTGGCTGCCAACACTGCGCAGGTGCACGCCAACATACAACTGCTTCAGCGGCTGAATATTCAATTGCAGGTTAAACACATTGCGCGGTACACGGTAATGGTTAAACAGCGCGGTGTCTTTACCGGTAAAGTCCGATGCCGTGTGCAGCGTGCCATCTGTATAAGTATAATTAGCTGCAACGCTAAATGTGCTGCAGATATTTGCCTGCGCTTCTATTTCAAACCCGTTATCATTTTGCTTGTCAGCATTTATGTACTGGCTTGAATATGTTTGCGGGTTAGTATAAAAGTATATTACATCATGCGCGTTTCTCACAAACATGGTAGTCCTTGCAGTAAATGTTTTTGAACTGAATTGTGCGCCGCCTTCATAACCCTGCGATTGCTCTGGTGTCAGGTCTTTATTGCCATATTCGCCATACAACTGGTATAAGGAAGGCACCCTGTAGGCAGAAGCTATATTAGCATACAGTTTCCAGTTGCTGTTTATTTTATAGGAAGGGCTGAATGAATATGTGCCATTCCAGCCATATACTGAGTGGTTATTTGCACGCCCGCCAAACTCAAACGTAAAATTTGATATATCATGTACAACAAATGATGCATATACACCGGCCTGGTTTGTTTTGGCAAGCGTTGCAGGTAAAGGTGTACTGCCATAATCATACCCGGCGTAAATATAATGAGATGACTGGTCTGTTGAATTATGCCGGTAATCAGCCCCGGCTACCAGCTCTGCCTTTGAGCCAAGAAAAAAACTCCCGTATAATTCTGCAAAATGTGCGTTGCCTTTATACCTGCCGCTTTGGTATATGGTTGCTCCGTAATATTGTGTTGAATCGTCCACGTAGCTGCGCTCAAGCATATTATATTGATAATTAAACACCAGTTTGTTTTTACCCAATTTATAGCCCGCGGTAATGCCAAGCTGCATGTCTTTGTTGTTAAGGGTATAATTGTTATCATCTGTAAAAGCGGCTTCATCAATACCCGCTGTGTACTTTGTGTAGCGCACATAACCGCGAACACTAAAGGCTTTACCGGCATCGTACCCAAGTGATGTATTAATGCTATGCTGCGTATAACCATCATTATCAAAGCCGGCTTTACCTGTTGAGTCGTACGCTGCCGAAAAACCATCCGTATGTACATACGTGTACCCTGCGTTATATTGCCAGCCTTTACTGCTGCCATTTATGCCTGCCGCGGTATTAATAGTGCCGTAACTGCCGCCCGCCAGTGATGCATAAGCGCCAGCAGGCTTTGTGCCCTTTTTTTTGGTAATAATATTTATAACACCTGCTACAGCATCGCTGCCATACAGGGTTGACTGTGCCCCTTTTAAAATTTCTATATGGTCTACCTGGTTAATATTAAGGTAACTAATGTCAAACTCGCTGGTAATACCCGATGCGTCATAAGCAGGCACGCCATCAACCAGTATCAATGTATTAGCGCCTGTTGTGCCGCGTAACGATATGCTTTGGTTACTGCCTGAGGCATTGTTAGCGCCGCTAATAAAAATACCGCTTTGCTCATTCAGTACCTCGCCCAGGGTGCGCCCGCTGTTACGCTGCAATTCTTTTTGTGTAATAACGGTAAGTACTTTTCCAGTTTCCTGCTGTTTCTGCTCAAACTTGTTGGCGGTAACAATTACCGGGTTAAGCTGGTTGGCGGTTGTGTCAGTTTGTGCCGCTATGCTTTGCGCTAATACCGCAGCCATTAATGTGTAAACAATTTTTTTCATGCTCATTCTTCGTTTTTTTAAATTTTTTGCTATGTGATTTGAAGAATGAACTTTCGAACAATGAAGTAAGTAGAAATGAAAATGTCTTCTGCAGTAAGACTATTTACATCTCCGGCCTTTCACCCGAAAGCTCAGCGATAACCTTTGGAGATGGCAGGTCTTCTGGCTTGGCTTTTATTGTATCCTTCCCGTTCCGGCAAAACCGTAACAGTGGTTCTTATACAATTATCCCGCCCATGCGGAACGCCTTACAGCTACGGGGATAGCGCCGGATTTACACCGGACTTCCCTTTTAATTTTCCTGTATCAATGCTACTGTGCATCAAAACAGTCAAAACCAAATCCGGCACAAAAGTAACCGTAATGGCATAAGTTAAAAATTAATTTCGTTAACACGATGTGTACAAAAAAACGGCGCACCGCTTGCCGAT
>DASZUX010000499.1:0-4422 GCA_035547455.1 Chitinophagaceae bacterium | reverse complement strand
GATCGTACGGTGCTTACACCGCAATACGACCCCTACGACCAGGATGTGCTGTACCGTTATAAACTGGCCAATGCAGGGCAGGCGATTGATTCAGTAAGGGCGGCAGGCCTTGACCAGACAACCATTAAAACCATTAACCTTACCAACATGCGTTTTGGGGTAAATGGCAAAAAACCACGGCTATGGCGGTTAAGTAACTTTGACTTCAGTTATTCATATACCAGCTTTGAGCAAAGTAACCCCACTATTACAAAAAACAGTATTATAAAACAACGCGCCGGGCTGGGTTATACGTACAATGGCCAGTCGAAGTTTATTGAACCGTTCAAAAAATTCATCAAAAACAGGTCGCCATGGCTTAGTCTTATAAGAGATATTAATTTTAATCTTAACCCTTCACTTATTGGCTTCCGGGCGGATATTAACAGGCAAACAGGGCTGTTTGTACCACGCATTGTAAACATTTACGACAGTAATAAAGTACAGCAGGTAGATTCATCCTACGCAAACCTGTTTACATTTGACAGGTATTATAATTTTAAATGGGACTTAACCCGCAGTTTCAACCTCGACTACAGTGCCATTAATAATGCAGTAGTAGATATGCCTTATGGCTTGCTGAATACCAAAGCAAAACGCGATACAGTAAGACGTAACTTTTTCAGCGGCGGAAGAAATACCGTTTACCAGCAAAAAGCAATACTCAGTTATTCGTTACCGCTGGCAAAATTTCCGCTTACAGACTGGATTACGGCGCGTTACAATTACACAACCACTTACAACTGGATAGGTGCCAGCCTGCTTGCGCTTAACCTTGGCAATACAATAGAAAACAGCCAGTCGAACGATTTTAACGGCCAGTTTGATCTTACAAGACTGTACAGTAAATCAAAATTTCTTTCGCGGGCTACTGCTCCTGCAAATTCTGCGGCAGACCAAAACCCATCTGACCCCGGTACAAGTACCGCCAGCGATTCGCTGTTTAATATAAAACCGCGTGCCGAGGTGATTAAAGGATTAAAAGGCAAAGCCAAAAGGGAAGCATTGCGCAAATGGCGGCAGCAGAAACGTGATGCCCGCAAAGCAAAACGCAATGCGTCAGGCCCACGCGAAGCTGGTGGTGCTGTAAAAGCCGCAGCCCGCCTGCTTACCATGGTAAAAACGGTAACTGCAGAATATAATGAGACTTATAACAGCCGCTTACCGGGTTATACTGACAGCACGCGCTTTCTTGGCCAAAACTTTAACAGCATGCAGCCAGGGCTTGGATACGTATTTGGCAAGCAGCCCGACACAACATGGCTAAACCAAAAAGCGAGGCAGGGCGTTATTACAAGAGACACTACTTTTAACCTGTTTTATCAGCAGGACTTTGAGCAGCACCTCCTCTTCAGCGCCCAGCTTGAGCCGCTGCCTGATTTTAATATAGACCTGAACCTTGAAAAAACCTACACTAAAAACTATACTGAACTGTTTAAAGACTCTACCGGCCAGGGAGATTTTAAACATTATAACCCTTATGCAAGCGGCGGTTTCAGCGTTACTTATATAAGTTTTAAAACACTGTTTTCAAAATATAATCCCAACCAGTTATCCAGCACATTTACTAAGTTCCAGAATTACCGGCCAATAATTGCTAAAAGGCTGGCACAAACCAACCCTTACTGGAAGGCGGCCGGCTCACCTACCACTACAGATGCTAATGGTGTTGTATATCCCGCCGGCTATGGACGTTATTCGCAGGATGTGTTAATACCTGCGTTTATTGCGGCTTATACCGGCAGAGATCCTAATACCATAAAACTCCTTAACCAGGATAACGCCAATATTAAATCAAGCCCCTTCAGCGGTATTGCACCGCTGCCCAACTGGCATATAACCTATACAGGCCTCACCAAAATACCCGCGCTGGCAGATATTTTCAGCAGCATCACCATAAGCCACGGGTACACCTCACGGCTTAGCATGAACAGCTTTACCAGCGCGCTGTACTATTACGATCCCATGCACGTAGGCGCACCATCATTTATTGACACGGTATCGGGCAACTATGTACCATTCTTCCTGGTGCCCAACCTTACCATAGAAGAGCAGTTTTCGCCATTAATAGGTATAGATGTTACCACTAACAAACAGCTTACGCTGCATTTTGAATATAAGAAAAGCAGGCAGTTAAGCCTTAGCCTTATTGACTACCAGCTAAGCGAAATGCGTGGCACCGGCTGGGTATTTGGCGGAAGCTTGCGAAAAAAAGGATTTAACCTGCCTTTCAGGATGCCTTTTACAAAGGGTAAAAAACTTCAGAATGACCTGACAATAAGCCTGGACATGACCTACGACGACAATACACAAAACAATACACAATTAGACCAGACGACAGCCTACAGCACGGGCGGGCAAAAAATTATATCCATACACCCCGCAATTGACTATGTGATGAGCTCACGCGTAAGGCTTAAATTTTATTTTGACCAGGTTAGAACAATTCCGTATATTTCAACATCTGCACCTATTACCAACACCAGTGCAGGCGTACAGGTAACTGTATCTCTGGCACCGAAGCAGTAAGCTTTATGAAACTGTTATTGCATAATAAAACAACAAAAGGCTCCGGCGCAGCAAAATGTATTGCTGTTTTATTTTTAGTAACTGCCGCGTTAAACGCGGGCGCACAGTTAAAACAAAATTCAAAGGATGGCGACCACCTTACCCTTACATTTAGAATTACCGCCGGCGACCAGCCGCTTGTGCCAGGCAATACTTACACCAACCCGTTTGGAGAGCAGTACACAGTAAAAAAATTCAGGTATTATATTACCCAGTTACAGTTCCTTGACAGTAACAGCACAAGCATTCAGTTTTTTCCCGACGACTATTTTATCATTGATGCCGGCGATTCCGGCACGCAGACGATTACCATCCCGCTTTCTATCAAAAAAATAACATCAATGTCGTTTTTAATAGGAGTTGACAGCGTAACCAACGTAAGCGGAGTTCAAACCGGTGCACTTGACCCTGCCAATGGTATGTTCTGGACGTGGAATACCGGCTATATTACACTTAAACTGCAGGCCACATCACCCGCAGCGCTGGTACCCGCCAACGAGTTTACGTTTGATGTAGGGGGCTATAAACACGGCGAAAATGTGAGCAGGAAAATTGAGTTTCGCATACACCATAAGCGGCTGGTACACAACATTGAGTTTAAGGTAGACGTTAATAAGCTGTTTAACGGTAAACATAATATTAAAATAGCTGAACACCCCATGTGCCATGAGCCCGGCCCGCTGGCTATGCAACTGGCAGACAACTATGCTACCATGTTCAGCATACAGCAGTTGCAGTAATGAAATGGATTTTTACAATACTTTTTTGTGCAGGTATTATTGCAGCGGCATCCTTACTTACAGCCTCAGCAAAAAAAAAGCAGCAGGCCGCATTATTACCTTTTAACATTCCGCCAGGCTGGCCAAAGCCAGTGTACGATTTTTCGCAAAACCCTGTTACGGAAGAAGGCTTTCAATTAGGCAGGAAGCTTTTTTACGACGGGCAGTTAAGCAGGGATGGTAATTTTTCATGCGCTGCCTGCCACCAGCAGTTTGCCGCTTTTGCCACGTACGACCATAACCTTAGCCATGGCGTCAATAACTCCTTTACACGACGCAACGCACCCGGCCTGTTTAATCTTGCCTGGCAAAAAGCGTTCATGTGGGACGGGGGCATTCTTCATCTTGACCTCCAGCCATTGGCCCCTCTTACAGACACCCTTGAAATGGGCGAAACAATAGATAATGTGCTCAACAAGCTGCGCGCCGATACCAGCTATGTACGTATGTTTAACGCTGCCTTTGGCTCTGAAGAAATCAACACGCAAAGGCTGACAAAAGCATTAAGCCAGTTTTTGGTGATGCTGGTAAGCGCCAACAGTAAATATGACCGTGTTATGCGCGGTGAAGACAGATTTAACCTGCCCCAGCGGCTTGGCTACGAAATTTTTCAGCAAAAATGCCAAACCTGTCATACACCGCCTTTTTTTACCGATTTCAGTTACCGCAACACCGGCATACCAGCAGACAAGTACCTGGATGATGCGGGCCGTATGAAAATTACACGCGACCCGGCAGACTCGCTCAAGTTTAAAGTGCCCTCGCTGCGCAATGTGCAGCTTACCTTTCCATACAGCCACGACGGGCGGTATTATACGCTGCAGGATGTGCTTGACCATTACCGGAAAAGCGTGGTAAACGGCCCCACCGTTGACTCCCTGTTACGTGGCAACCTGCCACTTTCAAATTATGAAACCGGGCAGCTAAAAGCATTTTTATACACACTTACTGATTCGTCTTTTATAAACAACATACGCTTTTCCCCGCCCGGGTACGAGAACAGGACACCAGGGGCGCCGGCTGAGCATGAACACAT
>DASZUX010000498.1:0-7887 GCA_035547455.1 Chitinophagaceae bacterium | reverse complement strand
GATGATAAAGTGGATAACATAGATGTAAGTAGTAAAGAGGCAGGTAGTAAAGAGATAGTTGAAGAAATGAACAATTCCTGTATGGAAAATGAAAATTCTATAACAGGCGATGGTAATAGTGTTGAACAAATTGCTGTTTCTATACAAGAAAAACAACAAATAAAATTAAATAAAATAAAACAAAATAAAAGTAAAGGAAATAAGAGCATAGCAAAAAACATCGTGCTTATCAGCACCTCCTCCTGCCCCCGGTATGTTGGTAAAAATAAATTTCAAAACCACGGCAATGGAGCTATTACCCGTAAACAGCGCTTAAACGCGCAGCAAAGGCATGTTGCCCGCGCCAACAAGCACGGGCCCGGGCAGTATTACAGCCATAGCACACTGTTAACAAACACCTGTTAGCAATTACACGTATCTTTGCAGCCCTCAAAATGTTAGCTATGCAAGCAATACTCGCTAAACTGCACATACAAAGCCACAGCAAAGGCGTATCCACCGGCACACAATGGCTGGAAAGTAACGGCCCCGTAATTAGCTCGTACTCACCGGTTGACGGGCAGCTTATCGGCACAGTAACTTCCGCAGACCGCGCCGCTTACGATGCGGCAATAGCCAAAGCGCGGCAGGCATTTGCTGTATGGCGTATGATGCCCGCCCCCAAACGCGGCGAAATAGTACGGCAAATAGGGGAGGCGCTGCGCCGTTATAAAGACCCGCTGGGCCGCTTAGTTAGCTACGAAATGGGCAAAAGCCTGCAGGAAGGCCTGGGCGAAGTACAGGAAATGATTGATATATGCGACTTTGCCGTGGGGCTTAGCCGCCAGCTATACGGCCTTACCATGCACAGCGAGCGGCCAGGCCACCGCATGTACGAGCAATGGCACCCGCTGGGTATTACCGGCATTATTTCAGCATTTAACTTTCCCGTAGCGGTTTGGAGCTGGAACGCCATGCTGGCCTGGGTTTGCGGTAATGTATGCGTGTGGAAGCCCAGCGAAAAAACGCCCCTGTGCGGTATTGCCTGCCAAAACATTATAAGCGAAGTGTTTGCTGCCAACAATGTGCCCGAAGGGGTATGCTGCCTGGTACAGGGCGGCCGTGAAGTGGGGGAATGGTTAAGCACTGATACGCGCATACCGTTAATAAGCGCCACCGGCAGCACGCGTATGGGCAAAGCCGTGGGTAAAGCCGTGGCAGAGCGTATGGGCCGCAGCATACTGGAGCTTGGCGGTAACAACGCCATTATTATAAGCCAGTATGCCGATTTGGATATTGCCTTGCTGGGCAGCCTGTTTGGCGCAGCAGGCACAGCCGGCCAGCGTTGCACTACTACCCGCAGGCTTATAATACACGAAAGTATTTACGGCAGCTTTACGCAAAAGCTGGCTGCCGCTTACGGCCAGCTTAAAATAGGCAACCCGTTAAACCCTGCCAACCATGTTGGGCCGCTGATTGACAAAGACGCCGTGCAACTGTACCTAAGCGCTATTGACCAGTGCAAACAGCAGGGCGGTACATTTTTGGTAGAAGGCGGTGTGCTTGAAGGCGGGGATTACGCCAGCGGCTGCTACGTTAAGCCCTGTATTGCAGAGGTTACCAACGAGCTTGCCATTGTACAGCACGAAACATTTGCGCCCATTTTATACGTGATGAAATACAGCACGCTGGATGATGCCATTGATATGCAGAATGGTGTGCCGCAGGGGCTGTCGTCAAGCATTATGACGCTTAATATGCGCGAGGCTGAGCAGTTTCTCTCCGCTGCCGGCAGCGATTGCGGCATAGCCAATGTAAACATAGGTACCAGCGGTGCAGAAATAGGCGGCGCCTTTGGCGGTGAAAAGGAAACCGGCGGTGGCCGTGAAAGTGGCAGCGATGCCTGGAAGGCTTATATGCGCAGGCAAACCAACACTATTAACTACAGTACCGCACTGCCGCTGGCACAGGGTATTGAGTTTAATGTGTAACCCCGTTTGCATATTTTTTGGGTTGAGTGCAAACCAGTATAAAACACAAAGCCCGGAACTGCTACCGGGTACTGTCGGCCTCAGAAAAATAGCGTTAAGAAAATTTGGGAGGCAGGCGCGTTAAGCAATGAAATCCATGTACTGTTGTATGGTAATATTTTTAGCACAAAAGTCGCACTAATGCCTGGCCTTATTCAAACGACAGAACTATTTCATTGTAGCCGGCCTAACAAATTTTTAGCTATTTTTCTGCAGCCTTAATTTTTTGGTTCTTTTGCATCAAGGCAAAAGAACATACAATAGTTTTTAACACCTTCTTCTTTCTTTTCCTGAAAAAAAAGAAGCAAAGAAATTCAAGGGCGACCCGACCGCACTGCGCGTTCGGCCTTGCCTGCGCTTTATGCGCTGCGCCTGCCTTAAAATTCCCTTATCCCCTGTACAGGCTGGCTTTGCAAATTAACTTACCCTTATCTTTGGGGTAATACGGGCATAATGGTATATTAACAATTTCATAAAATTGCCCGGTGGTGCATGCACGTATCTAACCATAGCAGAACTTTGTCTTGGCCTTTATGAAGAGTATAGTCACACACACAAAAGCGTTTTTGCTTGCCGCGTTACTTGTATTGGTTTTTTCACCGGCAATTACCCTTGCACAGTTATTCAGCAATAATAAGGGATGGCACCTTGATGACCTGCAAACCGACGGGCATTACGGTATTAGCCTTAACAAGGCCTACATGCTGCTGCAGGGTATGAAGGGTACCCCTGTTATTGTAGCGGTAATTGACAGCGGTATTGATACTGCGCATGAAGACCTTAAGAATATTTTATGGACAAACACGGGCGAAATACCCGGCAACGGTATTGACGACGACCACAACGGCTATGTGGACGATGTGCATGGCTGGAACTTTTTAGGCAACAAAAGCGGTATTAATCTTAAAAAAGATATTGACGAGCGCAGCCGCACATACTACCGCTATAAGGATATGTTTTTGGGCAAAGCCATTAATGTTGACAGCCTTGACGAAAATACCCGCTGGCTTTATTATGAATGGAAAAAGGCCGCCGGCCAGATGAACATAACTGATGACGAGCGCATGGAAATAGCCCTGCTGGATATTACCCGCAAAGCCTTTAAAAAGCACGAACAGGAAATAAAGCTGGAAATGAACAAAGACGTGTTTACCAGCGAGGAGGTAGAAAAATTTCAGCCACAGTCAAGCAAAGGCAAACAGGCTAAAATGGGCTACATTACCTGTCTTAAAATATTCGGGGCCGACCAGGGCGATGCCACCAACACTGCCATTATGAGTGACCTTGACGACTATATTGATGGCAAAAAACAGACGATTGACGAAAAAACAAGCCAGCCAAGGGATTACCGCAAGGAGATAATTAACGATAACTATCTTGACTTTAACGACCGCTATTACGGCAACAGCGATATTATGGGCCCATCGCCACTGCATGGTACCCATGTATCGGGCATTATAGCCGCCCAGCGGGATAATGGCACCGGGATAGATGGTGTTGCTGCCAATGTGCGTATTATGATGATACGCGCCATACCTGAAGGGGATGAATACGATAAAGATATTGCCCTTGCCATACGTTACGCGGTGGATAACGGGGCCAAAGTTATTAACATGAGTTTTGGCAAAAGCTTTAGCCCTGAAAAGCACTGGGTGGATGAAGCGGTGGAGTATGCAGCCGGTAAAGACGTACTGCTGGTACACGCATCGGGTAACGAATCTCATAATGTTGACTCGGTTGATAACTTTCCTAACGGAGATTTGATGGAGTTTCACCATCGTGCCCCCAACTTTATTAGCGTAGATGCCAGCGGCGACCCCAACATAGGCGATGGGCGAATTGTAGCAGATTTTAGCAACTATGGCAAAAGCACCGATGTATTTGCGCCCGGCGTAAAAATTTATTCAACACTGCCCGGCGGCAACCGCTATGGTTTTGAGCAGGGCACCAGCATGAGCGCACCAGTTGTTAGCGGTGTAGCTGCCTTAATACGGTCTTATTTTCCGCAACTGTCGGCGGTACAGGTAAAAAATATTATCCTCCGGTCTGCACAGCACCTGCCGGTGCCGGGCCCCCCGGTGCTTGTACCCGGCACCAGTACTCCTGCCACCTTAAGCGACCTGTGCATTTCAGCCGGTATAGTAAACGCCGCCGCTGCCATACAACTTGCAGAAAACACAAAGCCTGAACCCATTTTAATGCAGGCTATGCCTGTAAAAAAGATTAAGAAGGGATAGGTGTGGCCGTTTAACCGGGATTGCTGAGAGCAACAATAAAAATCCTTTTTTACGCCATTTTTCTCATCTCATACGGCTGTTGTATCTTTAATAAACTGTTGTAGTAATAATGCCGTAAGAGTTCCTTTGCTTTGCACAAAGCCTGGCAAGGGAAACTCGGAGAAAAGGAAACTGCGGAGAAGGTAATATACATTACAACTTTTTAAACCTGCCGGACAGCATTACGGTGACCAATAAAGGCACCATAAAATATGTCTATACCGCTACGGGCGTTAAGCTGCAGAAAATAATGAATGACACTGCCGCTACTCCCGATAAGATTACGAGGACGGACTATGTGGGGTTGTTTATTTATCAAAATGACACACTGCAATATGTTGCAACCCCCGAAGGCAGGGCCCGGCCTCAGACAACATGTGGCTAAAAGCATACCTCAATATCGTGCTGCTGGATGAGCAGCTTAATCCTGTTTTAAATACGGGGGCAGCCAGGGACAGTTATTTTGAACAGGTAGGTGCAAGCAATACGTTTAGCACCCACGGCGTTACACACAGAAAGCTAACCAAGAGCGGATATGTGTATATTTACGTGAGCAATGAGACGCCAAACATTGATGTGTTCTTTGATAATTTGCAGGTAACCCATACGAGGGGGCCGTTGCTGGAGACGGATAATTATTATCCAGGTGGTTTAGTTATGAGTGGGATTAGTTCAAAGGCACTCAATAATGCGCCAGCAAATAAGTACAAGTACAACGGAAAAGAAGAACAAAGAAAAGAGTTCAGCGATGGCAGCGGACTTGAATGGTTGGACTATGGTGCAAGAATGTACGATAACCAACTTATGCGTTGGATGACCATTGACCCTAAGGTTGAAAAGTATGAATCAATTTCTCCTTACGCATATGCTTTTAATAATCCGATAAGATTTATTGATATACAGGGACAAGACCCCGGTGATGTAGTTGTAGTTTTTGCAGGTGCAGATTTATCTTCAAACGGCGGCTTAGGTGAAACAGGAAAAATTGTTCAAGGAATACAGGAAGGTCATACAAATGCACGAGGCGGAAGTGTAAAGAATTTTTCTTCACCCTATATGAAAACCCGTCTTGTTTCTACTCCTGTTGGTACAATGGGAGTACTTGAGCCTGTGAATTTAGATGAAGCAACCGAAGCAGCTTATAACTATATTAAAGAGAATAGAACCGATGATGGTCAGGTATCCATATATGGTTATAGTTGGGGTGGTGTATTAGCTAACCATCTTGCAAAACGTCTTGAAAAGGATAAAATCAAAGTTAATTTTCTTGTTACAATTGATGCTGCAGATGGCCCAAGTAGTGATAAGGTAGATAGAAAGGTTGGCGACAATGTAGACGAGAATCTTAATATTTATCAAAAAAACAAATCAGCTATTGGCTCCCGGGGAGATAAGAATACAAGAAATGATGGTAGTGAGAAGGGAATAAAAAATGAAATTTCTGTAAGCTATGTTGATGAGAATGGGAAAAAACAAACTACTGTACATAGTAATATTGATGATGCTACATTACAAAGAGTAATAACCGAAATCCTTAACAAATTAAATAAGTAACAACAAGTGAGTAAAATAAATTATCAAATAGTACTTGTGTACTTTTTAAGTTTATTGTTTCTATATCCTGTGGTTGCTCACATATTGATGTATAGGCTTGGTTACTTAGTTGATAAGTTACCCCACGGGCAATTTTGGATTTATATGCAAATATTTTTAAGTGGCCCTGCGATAATTATTTTAGGGTTAGTTCTTTATTTTAAGTACAGGCAAATCAAGCTGAATAAATTTATTGGGATTGCACTTGTGTTGATTGGGCTTTATTGGTTGTACATTTTAATCAGTGATATAATTAAGGAAGCTGCATAACCCAAAGCAGGGTCAAAAAAACAATTAAACAACAAAGCCGCAGTGATGCGGCTTTTGTATTTTATGCAGTTAAGCTTTTTCCCTTCTCCGCAGGGTCTTCATCAATAGCCGTGCGTGGTGGGCATGAGACCCTGCGGCATAGTTGGCACTGCAGCCTGAGACAAATATACAGCCTGTGCATTATCTTCATGCTACGAGCGTGCGTAAAACCATACCTTATAATAATGGCGTGTATTTTATAACGTTTAGTGGGTGCAAAAAAGCTCCACACCTTCTCCGCCAGAGTCTCCTTTACTGGCCTTAAGCGCAGGCCAAAGGGACTCTGCGGCATAGTTAGTGCAAAAGCAGAATATTGTTCTAAAGCTGGTTTCAAATTAACAGTATTAACCTGGGCAATACAAGAGTGGTATTAACAGACGAACTGCAAGAGGATGTTTACCCGGCGGCCAGCGTAGAAAATAATGCTGCATCCTTTACACTGGAACAAAGTTTTTATGACATTAATCCTGCCGACACCATAGGTGTGAGCAGGATAGCAAGCTGGAACGGCACCAGCGGAAAAAACTACCAAAACAATAATGGAGATCCACCATATAACAACAACCCCTACCTGAATACCTCTGCCACAAGCCAAATAGTATATAAGCTCAACGGCGCAACAGGCGATAAGACGGGCCTGGGAATTACTTTGAAAGTGATGAAGGGTGATGAAGTGATCATCACCGGGAGTTCTTTCTGGCATGCCAACGGCACGGTGAACAACGGGTATAAAATAAGTTCCGCCCTGTCAACGTTTTTAACGTCATTCGCAGGTACGGGAGGGGTGGTAAATGCCGGGAAAGGCAGTTCATCTGTTATTGCTTCGGCCATTAATGGTAATACGGGTGATATAGGCGCTTTAAAATATGTGCTGGACACAGCTAAAAGCAGCACCGGCAGCACGCCACGAGCCTACATTAACTGGATATTTTGTTTGACGAGCAGTTTAAGCCTGTACCAGGTGCCAGCGGTTTTGACCTGGTGAGCACCACCGGTGATGCTGTTAAATTGCATTTTCAGACGGCTTCTATAACACAGGGCGGATATTTATATGTATATTGCAGTAACGAGAGTAATTTTGATGTGTTCTTTGACAATCTGCAGTTGATACATACGCGGGGGCCGTTGCTGGAGACAGATAATTATTATCCGTTCGGGTTAGTTATGGCCGGGATATCCAGCAAAGCACTTAACAACTCTCCAACAAATAGATTTAAGTATAACGGTAAGGAAGAACAGAGGCAAGAGTTCAGTGATGGAAGTGGTTTAGAATGGTTGGACTACGGGGCAAGGATGTATGATAACCAAATAGGAAGATGGCATACACAAGACCCCCTTGCTTTTAAATATTTTTCATTATCTCCCTATAATTATGTTGCTAATAATCCAATAAGTTTAATTGACCCTAACGGAAAAGAGGTTGAAGGCGTAACAAAAGACGATGCTAAAAAAGCAAAAGAAGATGTATTAAAATTATTCCAAGGAGATAAGTTTGCAAATTTTAGGAATCTCATTACTCTTAATAAGAAAGGGATAAAGTTCAACTCAATTGATAAGGAAGCTTTAGGCAAGGCATTTGAAGGAGTTAAATTAAGTGAAGATGAACAAGCTTTGGTGGACAACGTTGTTGGTACTGGAAAATGCATGTAAATTGACCCCCCTTCCGCAGCGGCACATAGTCCCCGTCGGCCATTTCAAAT
>DASZUX010000497.1:0-2113 GCA_035547455.1 Chitinophagaceae bacterium | reverse complement strand
TTTACAAAAAGACCTTTGGCATCAAAAATAAGTTCTTTGCCTTTTATGTCAGCTTCAAAGGTAATTACACCCGCCGCATCAGTTACTTTTGCAGCCTCTTTAATAGCAACGCCGCTATAGTGCGCTTTTACATAATTTTTTATTTCAACAGGCAACCGGCCGGTTTCAACTGCCTGTGCATACTCAACAAAATTACCTGAAGGCGAAAATTGCGCAGCATTGTCCTCGCCGGTCTTGCCGCCCCAATTAGCTTCGTAATTACCGTCTTCTTTTTCCCACGAAACTTTTATTGCACCAGGGTACTTTTTAGCAAATGCATCTTTTACTGCAGCAGGCACATTTTTTTCTTTCAGGCCCTGTGCAAACAAAACGCAGGTACCTGTAACAAGAGTGGCCAAAATTGTTAAAAAAACATGTTTCATATTGTTTATTTTTAACAAACATAGCAGATGATTTTGTGGACATCTTGTGCCAAATATTAAACTTTAGCAATGCTTAAATACAGCCCGCTATACAACCGGGCTTACCAAATTTTACAAGATAAAGTTTACGCAAAAAAATATTAATGACTGTACAGGGCAATGCTATATTATATTAAAACCTTAAGCCCGCAAGCAGGCTAACGCAGTTATTTTTAACTGATGCACTCTGCCCCTGGTTAGTACTGGCAACATTTGCCAGGCTAAACTGGTAACGTGCAGAAAAAAACAGGCCCAGTTTAAACGAATACTCTAACCCGGCAACACCCGCAAAATCTGTTGACTTGTAGTTATTCCCGGCATCCTGGGTTTCTCCCTGCGATTTATCTTTTGCACTCAACAAGATACCTGCCTGCGGGCCGGCATAAATACCCAGCCCGCTGGCAGGTATTTTAACTTTGAGTAATACAGGTAATGTAAGATAGCTGGTAGTTTCTGTACCGGTTATACCAGATACATTTACTTTATACCCCATGCCTGAATATGCCAGTTCAGGCTGCAGCGAAACTTGCGGCGCTAAATGAAAGTTTAAAAATATACCTGCATTAATGCCTGCAACAGCACCTGGTTTTATGCTAAGCCCCTGTGTTTTAATATTAACGTTGGCAATATTAACACCCGCCCGTACACCAAATGATTGTGCGAAAACGCCTGAAGATAAAAACCCGGCGATTGCAATAAACAACACTTTTTTCATAGCTTTTTTTAAGGTTAAAAGTTTTGTTTAAAATAAACGGCTAAAATAATAAAAATAAGCGCTTTGAATGGCAAAAAAAGCATCGCTGTTTTTTTAACGCCCCTTTCCGGCCAAAGCAAAAATGTGTAATACATCAATAAAATAATAGCCGCGGCAATACCGCGGCTATTACAGCAATAAAAAAATGGCTTAAAACGGAAGGTCATCAACTGTATCGGCGCTTTGGTTAAAACCCGGCGGTGGCATTTCAGCAACCTGGTTTTGCTGCCCCATTTTAACCTGCTCAATACGCCATGCATCAAGGTTGGTTATATAGTTTTCCTTCCCATCCTTCATCCATTTAGTACCTTTGATATTAAATGATACTTTAATTTCATCGCCAAGGTTATACCTGTCCGGCATTGCAGTTTTGTCCTGCACACATTGAAACTTAATGTAATTGGTAATAATTCTTCCGCCAATATCTTCAGATTTTTCAATAACAAACTCTCTTGTTTTAAAAGATTCTGTGCGCTGTACAATATTATACTTTGCCACTAATTTACCTGTAATTTCAAACGACATAATTTAGTAATAATTTTAATATGCAAATGTACTTTAAAAAAACACCACAAATACCCGTAATTTAATTTGGCGGTGTGTAAAAAATTGTACCTTCATTTTATCCGCATGTCCCTTTAATCTCCGTAAAATATGAAAACGCAAAATCGTTTCACCATGAGTCTTGCCAATAAAAAATATACATATATTATTATAAGCAGTTGCCGCGCAAGTGGCACAATACTTGAGTGCTTTTGTCGTGTGCGAACGCAGTAGGTTTTTTGTTTTTACGGGACGGTGCGTATTAGCCAATTTATCACCACAAAAAAAATTTTTTTTTCAACAAAAAGGTTGATATTCGTCCTCCTGTCCCAAAAAATTTTTTCATGCATACATG
>DASZUX010000496.1:0-5727 GCA_035547455.1 Chitinophagaceae bacterium | reverse complement strand
CTGGCATTTTATTCGGTAAGCAACCAGCTTATAACCAGCAACCAGGATGCTGTAGCAAAACATTTTGTTACCTTATACAAAATAACAGATCCAACCAACAGCGAAGCATGGTATTTTTCGGCTATACTTAATGCAAGGGCTGTATTACCTGCGGTTGCCCAGGCAGATTTATTGAAAGCAGTTGGTCTGGGGTTTAATGACAAACCGAGACTGGAACAACAGCCTGAATTTAGAGCAGCAAAAGTGAATATTGCTGCGGTTGAAAGCAGGATGAGCGCACATTAATGACATTTGTTGCTGTGCATCATTAGTTGCCGCGCAACATTTCGGCCAGCAGCACAGGCATTGCAATAGCTGTTAAAAGCAGGTAAATTATTAATGCCAGGCAAACAATACGCCTGGCTGACCAATAATGCCCTTTGGGAAGAGCTGTGTGGTAAACTGTAATCATTGCCATGGTATTTATAACCAAATGTATTATGACCGTTGACCGATTAATATGACCTGTGTTAATAAACCCAGGTGATTTTTATCAGTTATCAGCTAACTTCGGTAATAACAAATTTTAAACGCCGCCGCTGCATTATGAATACCGGCATTATTACGATTAACAAAACATTTACTGCACCGGCTGCAGCAATATGGAGGGCATGGACAGAACCTGCAATGATAAAGCAATGGTTTGGCTCTGATGCAAACGGCACTGTATTAAGTGCGCAACTTAATGTGCAGCCGGGTGGCAATTTTGAAATAAGCTTTGCCAATGCTGATGGCGCACAACACACCTGCTTTGGCATATACCTGCTGGTGCAGCCCTATACTAAGCTTAGCTTTACCTGGACATGGAAAAGTGAGCCCGGTATTGAATCTCTTGTTACAGTGGAAATAGAACCCATGGGAGATTTTACCGTTATGCACTTTACACATGCCCACGTTGGGTTTGCATCTGCACATAATTACCGGCAGGGATGGGCAGACACATTTTACAAACTGGAAAGGGCGTTGGGTGGATAGTACACAATACACAGCAACAATAGACAAGAATACAACACATAAATTTTTTGTATGAAACACAAATGGCTGTTTGCCGCAGGTATGTTTTTAGCCGCTGCATGCCAGGCACAACAAAATACCGCTGCTCTTCCGCAGGTAACTGTAAAAGCCGCATTGGTAATTCAGGGGCTGCAGGCTCCTACCGACCTTGCTTTTCCGGGTGCCGGTACTATTTGGGTAACTGAACAGACGGGCAAAATAAAAGTATTAAAAAACGGCGGCGTAACAGGTGTGCTGCTGGATGTTGGCGACAAAATGGTAAATGTAAACGGAGGCTATGATGAGCGCGGATTGCTGGGCATTGCCCTGCATCCTTCATTTTCATCCAATAAGAAATTTTATGTTTTTTATAGTGCCCCCGGCAGCAATGGCTCAAATAATAAAGGCGTTTTAGCCGAATACAAAGCATCGCCGGGTAACGATAAGGCTGACGCAGGCAGTGAAAGGATAATACTTACCGTGGATGAACCGGAATCAAACCACAACGGCGGCTGCATAAAATTTGGTCATGACGGGTACCTGTACCTGGGGCTTGGCGATGGCGGCGGCGCCGGCGACAGGCATGGCAGCACCGGCAACGGGCAACGCCTTGATACCTGGCTCGGCAAAATGCTGCGGATTGATGTAAACGACAGTAAAACATATAAGGTACCGGCTGATAACCCTTTTGTACATACTCAGGGTGCAAAACCGGAAATATGGGCGTACGGACTGAGAAACCCTTATAGGTTTTCATTTGATAAAAAAGGGCGTTTGTTTGCCGGTGATGTGGGCCAGGATAAATGGGAAGAGGTGGATATTATTGAAAAAGGCAATAACTATGGCTGGCGGCTTACAGAAGGCACACATTGTTACAATCCTTCCACAGGCTGCAATACCAGCGGTATTACTATGCCGGTTGCTGAATACAGCCACAGGGAAGGGGCAAGCATTATTGGCGGTTACATTTATAACGGCACTAAAGTACCGGCTTTAAAAGGCCTGTATGTATTTGGCGACTGGACAAGCCCGGTATATTACCTGCAATACGCAGGCGGCGCCTGGCAACGCGGTAAAGTGGCGGTACAAAACTATCCTTCTAACCTGAAAATAACCGGCTTTGGCGAAGATGCGGCCGGGGAATTATACTGGTTAACCAATACTGATAATGGGCCTGGCGGTACAGGAGGTGCTGTATATAAAATAATACCTGCACAATAAATACCCCGCTGCAGGCATTAGTAAAAACATGACAGGTTAGTTATGGTTAGCATTGCATTGATTGAACAGTTTTACAGCACATTAAGCAGGTGGCAGGAACAGCTTAATAAATACTCAGGCACGCAGCTACTGGCCAAACCCGCTGAAAACAGTTGGTCTGCGGGCCAGGTGTACATGCATATAATAAGCAACACAGAATATTTTTTACAGCAGGTAAAAGTTTGTGCATCCAATAACGATAATGCGGGCGAAGATGCTGATGCAGTTGCAAAACAGATGTTTGCAGATAATGCCTTTCCCGATGCAAAGCTTGAAGGTCCGCCAGAAAACGCCTTTACCCCGCAGCCATGCGGTAAAACTGAAATAGAACAATATTTTTCTGCGCTAAAAAACAATGCCGGCGAGGCCATACGGGCCATGCTAAACAGCGCATGCAATGGTAAAACAAAACATCCCGGCCTGCTTTATTTTAATGCTGCGGAATGGCTACAATTTGCCCAAATGCATATAAGGCATCATGAAAGGCAGCTAAAACGTATTGACCAGTTTTTAAATGAACAAGGCATACAATAACACTGGATAATAGTTGGCAGAATACGATTATAATAAGCAACATCAAAAACTATTGAATAAAAATGGTCTTGGTTTTTCGCGGCCCCTTTTCTCAATGCTTTGCCCGTCTCCGAAACACCACATTGCAACTGCGTCTTTGTGGCTGTTAATCTTTATCCTCTTTAGAAATCATTTACATACTGCACCTGTTTAGGAATATATATTTGGCAATTGCCCCATCCCCCGCAAATTTGATACCTGTTTTATATTGCTGAATGCGGGGAAATGATTTTACAGTTTTCTTTTCAACAGCAAATTTCAAATTAATAGCATCCCGGTTTAAGCGATCATTAAGCCGCAATCGCTGTTTGGCAGGAATTTTGGCGCACTGCTAATATTCAAGTATCACTATAAATCTATTTGTATGAGCAAAAAAGTTTCAGATTTCATTGTAGAACGCCTGGTAGAGTGGAATGTAAAGAAGATTTTCGGGTTTCCCGGCGACGGTATCAATGGAATCCTCGGTGCCCTTGGGCGAAAGCAGGAAACAAAATTATCAATAGACCCCATTCAATTCGTACAGGTGCGTCATGAAGAAAATGCAGCATTCATGGCGTGTGGTTATGCAAAATTCTCAGGCAACCCGGGCGTGTGTCTCGCTACTTCAGGACCCGGCGCTATTCATTTGCTTAACGGACTTTATGACGCAAAAATGGATCATCAGCCGGTAGTGGCCATAGTGGGGCAGCAGGCACGTGCAGGCTTAGGCGGCAGTTACCAGCAGGAAGTTGACTTAATAAGTTTGTTTAAAGATGTGGCAGGAGATTATGTACACATGTGCTCCGATCCAATGCAGGCGCGTCATTTGATTGATCGCGCTTTTCGTATTGCCCTGTCGGAGCGCACTGTAACCTGCGTGATATTTCCTAACGATGTACAGGAACTGGATTTTGAGGAGCCGGCACACTCGCATGGCACCGTACATTCCGGCCCGGGATACGAAAGGCCCCTTGTGGTGCCGGACAGCAACCAGCTTCAACAGGCGGCAGACATATTAAATAACGGTGAAAAAGTGGCCATATTGGTAGGCGCAGGCGCATTAAACGCAGCAGATGAAGTGCTTGAAGCAGCAGGTATATTGGGCGCCGGGGTTGCAAAAGCACTGCTGGGTAAGGCTGTGCTGCCGGATGATATACCTTTTGTAACAGGTGCTATTGGCTTGCTGGGCACGAAGCCCAGTTATGATTTAATGATGCAATGTGACACGCTTTTTATGATAGGCAGCGGGTTTCCGTATTCGGAATTTTTGCCAAAGGAGGGGCGCGCAAAAGGCGTGCAGATTGATATTAGCGGCAAGATGCTGAATATACGCTACCCCATGGATGTTTGCCTGCAGGGCGATTCAAAAGAAACACTGAAAGCACTTATTCCCCTGTTGAAAAGAAAGAAAAACAGGGACTGGCAGCAACAAATAATACATGAGGTGGAGCGTTGGTGGAAAGTACTTGAAGCAAAAACAAAGGACAGTGCCGACCCGCTTAATCCTCAATTAGTATTTTGGGAGCTTTCCAAACGTTTGCCTGACAAGTGTATTTTTTCAGCAGACTCCGGCTCAACGGCAGCATGGTTTGCGCGCGATTTAAAAATTCGCAAAGGTATGAAGGCTTCTTTATCAGGTAACCTTGCAACCATGTGCCCGGCTATGCCATATACCATTGCAGCCAAGTTTGCTTTTCCTGACAGGATGCCGATAGCATTGGTGGGCGATGGCGCTTTTCAAATGCTGGGTATGAATGCCATGATTACAATTTCAAAATACTGGCAGCAATGGAGCGACCCGCGGTTGATGATATTAGTATTAAACAACAGGGATTTGAATATGGTTACATGGGAGCAGCGGGTGCTGGTAGGCGACCCCCGCTATGATGCCTCGCAGGACGTACCTGATTTTCCTTATGCCCAGTTTGCAAAAATGCTTGGTTTTGAGGGCATTAAAATAGATGACCCTAAGGAGGTGGAAGCAAGCCTGGATTGGGCGTTTTCAGTTAAAAAACCTGTGTTGGTAGAAGCGTATGTAGATGCATCTGTGCCTATGCTGCCACCACACATCACCTTTAAACAAATGAAGGCGTTTACCTCTTCAATGATTAAAGGGGACAGCAAAGTATGGGATGTTATAAAGCAAACTTATAAGGACGTTGTAGATGAATATTTACCAGCTTAAAAATACAGGTACAGCTATAACAAAAATTATAACAACGGCTTACGCTATACCTACTGATACACCGGAAGCAGACGGAACAAAAGAATGGGATAAAACAATAATAGTACTGGTTGAAATTGAGGCAGGCGGGCAGACCGGTACAGGCTATACCTATGCTGATATTGCTACGGCTTATACAATTGAAAAGGTTTTAAAACCAATGATTATTTCGCTTGACTGCATGCAGGTTGAGGCAGTTACCCGGTTAATGATACGAGGGATTAGAAACAGCGGCACCTGCGGGGTAGCAATGATGGCTGTAAGTGCCGTGAATAATGCACTTTGGGATGTTAAAGCCAGGCTTTTGCAAATACCATTGTATAAGTTGCTTGGGGCAGCACATAACAATGTGCCTGTTTACGGTAGCGGGGGCTTTACTTCATATTCAAACCAGCAACTGCAGCATCAATTTGAGGCCTGGGCAGCAATGGGCATTAATGCCTTCAAAATGAAAATTGGCAGGCACTTCTCACATGATATTAACCGGGTACAGCATGCGCGAAATGTAATTGGCAATGATGCAGCGCTGTTTGTAGATGCCAACGGCGCTTATTCGACAAGAACAGCGCTTGCTATGGCGGCCCGGTTTGAAAAGTACAATGTAACCTGGTTTGAAGAACCTGTATCTTCTGATAACCTTGCAGGTCTTAATTTCATCC
>DASZUX010000495.1:0-2586 GCA_035547455.1 Chitinophagaceae bacterium | reverse complement strand
CTTTGGTCGCTTACGTCGTCAAATACCTGTATTTTTTCAATTACATCGCTGGGCAGGTTTTGAGTTGCCATTTTTGGATCATCCCCAAAAAAGCGCTGGCCATTTACCAGTACACGCTGTACGGTTTCCCCCTGCGCTTTTATCGCCCCCGTTTTTGTATCAACATCAACGCCAGGCAGTTTATTTAAAAGGTCTTGTGCAGTAGCATTTGGCTTAACGTTAAACATGGTAGCATTGTACTCGGTAGTATCTTTCTTTATTATGATTGGAGGAGCCTGTACTACCACTGTACCAAGGTCTGCAGCATGCAGTTGCATATAAATTGTACCCGCGTCAAGAAAAGGGTTATCCTTTGTAATGCTGAAAGGCTGGTTCCTGGTTTCATAACCACTGAAACTTACCTGCAGTATATAACTGCCTGCGGGTATATTTCGTACGGTAAAAAGACCTTTGTTGTCTGAAAGGGTTTTGCTTACAGTGCTTGAATCCGGCCGCAGTATGGTGATGGTGGCCTGTTGCAATACCTGTTGATTGGTAGTATCTGCAAGCCGCCCTTTTAGCGTGCCTTTAATATTTTTCAAGCTGTCTTGTGCACGCACTGCTGTAAAAGCAAGCAGCGTGCTTACCAAAAGGAGTATGTAACGTTGTTTCATAAATGCCTCGTGTTTTTATTTGCTAGTGAGGCAGCAGGTAATGTAAACCTACACACAAAAAATATGCTGCAATTAATGTGTCGGCGGGTTGTTAAATTAAATAGGTAACGCTTCTTAACAAGTTGTTTTGCAATGTTAAATGGCCTTTTTTTTCGGCGAAATACGATGCGCTTCGTTAAAATTACTTATTGCTTTTTGCCTTCCCTTTTTGCGGCCAATGGTGCTACAGTTTCATAATTTTTATATTCCTGAAATAAATAGGCGCGCCTGCATGTTTGCCCTGCAGGCCAATATGGCCATGTAATGGCAGTTGCGCCATAGGGGTGCTTAGCCAGTTGGGTATTTCAGTACCGTCAGGGTTGGTTTTGGCCGATGTGTAAAGATTCATATCACAGGTATTTACCAGTTCCCCATTCAGCACTATCCATATTTTTTTGCCTTTGCATGTAATTGTATAATGGTTCCATTCCCCGGGTTTTTTAACCGTACGTTTAGTTACAGGCTGATGCCCGAATATAGCGCCGCATTGCCAGTCAGCCGGTGCTTTGCTCCATTCCTCTGAATAATCATCGGCTATCTGTATTTCTACCGAGTGTGGTATCCATTCTTCTGTGTCCGTAGCATGTACAATTACACCGCTGTTGGTACCATCTGCCGTTTTAAATTCAAGGTCAAGCACAAAATTATCATACTCGTTTTTTGACCATATACTTTCATCTTTAGAGGCGGTAAGCACACCGTCATTTACAGTCCAAACACCTGTAGGATAAATGGCATCTGACAGGTCTGCCGCAAAAAGGTTACTCCATTTTTTACCCGATGTATCCGGGTGCGTGGTATATATTTTATGAGACGATGAACAGCCGGCTGAAATAAACAGTGCAACAGCTGCCGTAAAAAAGATTTTTCTCATGAGAGTGTTTAATGGAGTGCTAAGGTAAGCTTGTTTGCCGTACATGGCAGGCATATTAAGACAATCGCTCAATAAACTGCGGCGGAACGACGCCTGTAAGCTAAGCATACCGGCAGAACGATAAAAGGAGTATTAATTCTCAAACATAAGCCCTGCTTTTATTTCCAGTATTACGGGGTATCACGTTTTTGCCCGACATTTTTAGCTGTTTCAATATCAGCACTGATACTTTTTTCCCTGGTCATCATGCAGGAAAATTTATTGCAGCGCAACTATTTTACAATGCCTGCAAAACCCCGCATTATCATATAACACAAAAAAATTAACTGCACACTATCACCGTCCGGGCCTTGTAATTTGTTGGTTATACCCCTAATTTTACCGGCCCGGATTATTTATGACAGAACTTATATTACAACAATACGGCTTTACAGGTAACAGCGTTACCGTAACAGCATTTGGCACAGGCCTTATTAATAATACATGGCTGGTGAAGTATGCCGGTAAAAAGTACATCCTGCAGCGCATAAACCAAAGTGTTTTTAAAAACCCCGGTTATATTGATGATAATATAAGCGCTTTGGCTATGCACCTGCAAAAAAATAGTCCAGGTTATACTTTTACCGTGCCGGTAAGCACAACAAATGGAAAAACGCTTATTGAAACGGCAGATGGCGCATTCAGGATGTTTGAATTTATTGAAGGGTCGCACACCTACGATGTGCTGAAGCAACCGCAACAGGCATTTGAGGCTGCCAGGCAGTTTGGACGGTTTACAAGACTACTGCATGGCTTTGATATAACCAGGCTTAAAATAACATTGCCTGAATTTCATAATCTTTCACTACGCTGCAACCAGTTTAATGAAGCTGTTGAACACGGCAATACAGAACGTATTGCTTATGCAGAATCGCTGATTGATGATTTACGGAAATATGCGCCGCTGGTACACATATATGAAGGCATACAATTAAACCCGGATTTTAAGAAGCGGGTAACCCACCATGATACCAAGATAAG
>DASZUX010000494.1:0-4617 GCA_035547455.1 Chitinophagaceae bacterium | reverse complement strand
TAAACCTGCCCCCGCACCCTGAATGCTCGTTTATGGAAGGGCAATTAATACAAAAAGCCCTTGTTATACAGGCGGGAAAAGACTCAATACCGCTTAGCGATGATGAGCTGGATGCATTATTGGATAACCAGATTCGTGCTTTTATTCTTCAATATGGCAGCCAGCAGGAGCTGGAGCTTGTGGCCGGCAAGAGCGTTTACCAGATAAAGGAGGATCTTCGCCAGCCATTTAAAGAGCGTAAGCTTGCTGACGAGATGCGCGAAAAAATACTCTCCAATGTAAAAATTACGCCTACCGAGGTAAAGGACTTTTTTGAAAAAATACCTAAAGACAGCCTGCCTTACCTTGAAAGTCAACTGGAGATTAACCAGATAATTTTGTATCCCAAGCCAAATAAGGATGTGGAAGAATACTCCATAAACCAGTTAAATGAATGGAAAAAACAGGTAGAAAGCGGCAAGCAAAAATTTGATGTGCTGGCAAAGCTGTACAGCATGGACCCAGGTAGTAAAGACCAGGGTGGCCAATACAGTGTAAACCGGAATGACAAACAGTGGGACCCTACCTGGTTTGCAGCCATCTGGAAGTTAAAAGAAGGACAAATTTCGCCGGTTATTAAATCAAAGTTCGGCCTGCATATTATACAAATGGTTAGCCGCGCCGGTGATGATGCCATTGTTCGCCATATATTATTGCTTCCTTCAGTTACGGCCACTGAAATTAAGGCCGCAACCGAAAAGCTGGACAGTGTACGCAACCAGATAATTGCCGGCAACCTAAATTTTGGGGCCGCTGTTAATAAATACAGCGAAGATGATAACAGTAAGAATAACGGCGGGCAGATTATGGGTAGCGATGGCTCTACCATGTTAACCATTGACCAGTTGGATAAAGACCTTGTACTGGCCCTTAAAAATATGAGCCCGGGCGATATTTCAAAACCCATTGCCTATAAGGATGACCGCCAGCGCGATGCAGTACGGATTATTTATTTACGCACCCGCACAGCGCCGCACGTACAAAACCTGAAAGACGACTATAACGCCATTGCACAGGAAGCGCTGGAGCATAAAAAGGCAGATGTAATGCAAAAATGGTTTAAAGCTCACATTAATACTTACTATATAGATATTGACAAGTCATTTAACAGTTGCCCCAATATTGCACCGTGGATAGCGGCAGAAAATAACGAGTCAAGCGTAGCTAACTAATTGATTATAATTTTATTATAGAGTAAACCCCGGCGTAAATAGCTGGGGTTTTTGTTTACAGGGCTCAAAGTTTCGCCCTTTTTTTATGCGTCCGGGGCCATTTGGGGGCCCCTTGTATTTCTACCGCCACCCAGGTGCTGTTTACCGCCCTTTTTTTCCATTCATCATTTTGTGACAGATTTATTTAATTAATAATTTGGTTTATAAAATAAACTAATCTATGTTTGCCCTGTCAAAGCAAAACAAGACATGAAAAAGCAGGCATTACTAACAGCTCAACTTTTACTCATCAGCTCCTTTTTATATGCACAAACAATTATTAAAGGCACAGTAAAAGACAACCACAATAAACCGGTTACAGGCGCAAGCATTACCGTAAAGGATACTTACGATGGCGCTACTACCGATTCATCAGGCAATTTTCATTTTACAACCGACGAAAAAGGCCCCCATACGGTATCAATAACCTCGTTAGGCTATAAAGAGTACATTCAGCAGGTTACCCTTACCGGCACACCTATTGTTATTGAGGTTTCGCTGAAAGAACAATTAGATGAACTTAAAGCAGTAACCGTAACTGCAGGCTCCTTTGCGGCAGGCGACAATAAAAGGGGTACCGTATTAAGCTCGCTGGATGTTGCTACCACTGCAGGCTCAAACGCAGATATTACTGCGGCATTAAAAACGCTGCCGGGCACCCAGCAAGTGGGCGAGCAAGAGGGTTTATTTGTACGCGGTGGGGCCGGGTACGAAGCCAAACAGTATATTGACGGTACGCTTGTAAATAACCCCTACTATTCAAGCGTACCTGACATTGCGAGCCGTGGCAGGTTTTCTCCCTTTCTTTTTAAAGGCACTGTGTTTAGTACGGGGGGATATTCGGCACTATACGGGCAGGCCCTGTCGTCTGTTGTATTACTTGAGTCAATTGACTTGCCTGAGAAATCTGAAATTGATGCATCTGTATCTCCCCTCGTTATAGGCGCGGGCACACAGCAACTGGCAAAAAATAAAAAGTCGTCATGGGGCTTCAGTTACGACTATGTAAACGTAGGTTTATATTTTAGCCTTATTAAGCAAACACCCGATTATTTTAAGCTTCCCCAGTTTCATAACGGGGATGCCAACTTCAGGATAAAAACAAAAAACGGGGGCATTATAAAATATTACACCACGTTTGCACACAGCAACCTTGGCCTGCGCAGGCCTGACGTGGACAGCAGTAACCTGAAAGATGCCTTTTCATTAAAAAATATTAACTGGTACAATAACCTTAGCTGGAGAGAAAACTTAAACAACGGCTGGAAAATGAACCTTGGCACAAGTTACAGCACCAATACTGACAATATTGCCCAGCAGCTGCAAAACCAAAATAACCAGCCCAAAACTTATGACCCATCCATGTACTGGATGTATTACAAAAACTTTACCCTTGACAGCCGCCAGGATTTGTCGCAGGTAAAAGCAGTATTCAACAAGAAGCTTGGTGGTATAAGCAGTATAAATATCGGCGCAGAATACTGGTACAACTATAATACGTTTACCTATAATGACACACTGCGCAAACTGGTTGATAATTACGTGGCAGCTTTTAGCGAAGCAAACGTTTATTTGACTAACGAACTTGCAGCACAAATTGGTGTAAGGTTTGAGCATTCATCTGTAATTAATAAATCAGATATAGCGCCACGTATTTCGCTGGCGTACAAAACAGGCAAGGATGCACAGGTATCGCTGGCGTACGGTGAGTTTTACCAGAAACCAGAAAACAACCAGTTATTTTATTCAACCAACGTAGGTTTTACCAGGGCAACCCATTACATTATTAATTACCAGAAGATGAATACCCAGCGAATTTTCAGGGTAGAGGCCTATTATAAAACCTATACCGACCTTATAAAAACCGTACCTGTTGGTTACAACTATTATGCTTACAACAACAGCGGAAAGGGGTATGCGAGAGGGGTTGACATATTCTTCAGGGATAAAAAGACAATTAAAAACCTGGATTACTGGATAAGCTACAGCTATATTGATACAAAACGAAATTACCTTAACTATACTGAAGAACTGCAACCCAACTATGCAGCCACCCATACAGCCTCAATTGTTACCAAAAGGTTTTTCCAGGACCTTAAAATGGGGGTAAACCTTACTTACACCTTTGCTACCGGCAGGCCTTATTATAACTTTTTAGTAGATAACAGCGGCAAATATGTAATGCAGGACCAGGGTAAAACAAAGCCTTATAACAGCTTAAATTTTAGCGCAGAGTGGGTGCCGAGCGTAGGTAAAACTGATGCAAAAACATTTATAGTGCTTTTTGCAAGTGTTACCAATGTGCTGGGGTATAACGCGGTGTATGGTTACAATTACTCGTATAACGGGTTATTTAAACAGGCTATAGAGCCGCCGGCCAAAAGATTTTATTTTATAGGATGTTTTTTAAGCTGGGGAGTTGACAGAACACAGGACGCTATTAATAATAACCTGTAGCAAGGTTTGAATGTTTAAAAAGTTTGAGTGTTTAACTGTTGCACGGGGCAGGAATAATTTGGGCGATAACACACAAACAATAAAAATTTTGAATAGCTTGAAGGGTATAAATCCAGTAAAGCGCTCAAACTTTTTAAACATTTAAACCAATATAAACCAACCAACCATGGACAACGAAAAAAATGAAGAAGGAATGTCGCCACAGGAAAGCCTAAGGCTGATAGGCCAAATGATGGACAAGGTGCAGGATGATGCGCTGTGGAAGATAGCCAAAAAGCGTTCGTTATTTAAAACATCCGTAATTATTTACCTTGTTATAAATGGCTTTCTTGTAGGGCTTTGGTATTTTACCACGGGCGTTCATTCGTATTTCTGGCCTGCATGGCCAATGCTTGGCTGGGGCCTTGGGCTGGTATTCCAGTTTTTGGATGCCTATATGACCAATGGCGTTTTTTCGGAGGAGAAAGAATTTGAAAGGCTAAAGCAAAAAGCACGGGAAAATAAAAAATAAATAAACTCAACAATACATTTTTTCACCACAAAAAAATCAACTGTATGGATATTCAGCAACAAAAAGATGAAGCCCTTTGGCGGATTGCCAAAAAGAGGGCTGTATTTAAACAAACCTGCGTTATTTACTTTTTTGTAAATGCTTTTTTGGTAGGTATATGGTTCTTTTCATCAGGCCCGTGGGCATATTTCTGGCCCAAATGGCCTATGCTTGGCTGGGGTTTTGGCCTTGCCATTCAATATTTTGATGCTTATGAAAGCAACCACATTTTTTCAGCAGAAGACGAATACAACAAACTAAAAAAACAAAACTCATATTAGTTCATTTTTCTAATTTATGTTTATGAAACCTATCATTTTATCAATTGCACTCTGCGGTTTAATGCTTACCGGTTTTTCG
>DASZUX010000493.1:0-10076 GCA_035547455.1 Chitinophagaceae bacterium | reverse complement strand
TAAAAGTAAAGCTATCCCTGGTGTTGTTTGCGACTGTTACATTTATTGCAGCGATTACTGTATCAGACCACCTGGCCCTACTTTCAAAAACAAGCTTTAGCGGTACAGCCATGATGGCGCCACTGGTAATTACCGCAGTATTATGTAAGCGTAAGCCGGGTGGCGAAATCATTGTTTTTACTGCCATTGCGCTGGTTGTATTCCTGTTATCGCTCGCCGGTAAAATACCGGCACAGGTTGCAGGCATTAATATTGAACTGTGGCTGTTTGGTATGCTTACGGTACTGGCATTTGTTTCAGCGGTATTACGACGTATTATGCAGGCACAGGAAATAAGCAGTGTATTGTAACAGGCAACGCTAATTTATATCACCAGGTTTTTATGATAATCAATAACACACTCACTCCGCACTCACTCACAGTCAAACTTGAAAAATTCTGGCGGCTGTCTGCTCAAAAAATTATTACAATTGAGAAAGAGTATGATACAACCAAAGGTTCGCCGGTATTTACAGTACGGGGTAAGTACACTACCCGCGGCTGGACCGAATGGACGCAGGGTTTTCAATACGGGTCGGCTATACTGCAATATGATGCCACCGGCGAAACATATTTTGTAAACAGTGCCAGGCAAAGCGTGGTCAATGTAATGGCCCCGCATATCAGTCATACTGGTGTGCACGACCACGGGTTTAACAATATAAGCACTTATGGCAACCTGCTGCGGCTGATGGTGGAGGGAAAAATTACGTATAATGAATGGGAAAAGAATTTTTATGAACTGGCTTTGAAAATATCTGGATGCGTACAGGCTGCACGATGGACAAAAACTGCCGGCGGCGGTGGGTTCATTTATTCCTTTAACGGGCCGCATTCGTTGTTTGTTGATACCATACGCTCCTGCCGCAGTTTAATGGTGAGTTATAAACTTGGGCAGGTTTTCCAGGCAGAGAATGACCGGAAGATAAACCTGCTGGAACGTGCCCTGCTGCATATAAAAGCCACTGCCCAATACTCCGTATTTTATGGCGATGGGAGAGACAGCTATGATGTTTGGGGGCGTACAGCGCACGAGAGTATTTTTAACGTAAACGATGGCAATTTCCGCTGCCCAAATTCACAACAGGGCTATACAGGTTTTACCACGTGGACGCGCGGCTTAAGCTGGGCCATGTGCGGCTTTGCGGAAGAACTGGAGTTTTTAGACACGCTGGCCGACAGTGCACCGGACAGCTTTGGCGGCAAGCAAGAGGCAGAAACTATTTGCATAAAAGCGGCAAAAGCCACCTGTGATTTTTATATTGCCAACACGGCTGCCGACGGCATACCTTACTGGGACACGGGCGCCCCTAACCTGTACAAACTGGGCGATTATTTAAGCAGGAACGCAGACCCTTTTAATGAGTACGAACCAGTGGATAGCTCTGCCGCGGCTATTGGGGCGCAGGGCTTACTGAGGCTTGGTAATTACCTGGTTAAAAAAGGCGATACTGAAAATGGTACAAAATACTGGCAGGCAGGCTTAACAGTATTAAACACCCTGCTTGATGAACCATATTTAAGCACTGCAGAACAGCACCAGGGGCTGCTGCTGCACACTATTTATCACCAGCCTAATGGGTGGGATTATGTGCACCCCGGGCAAAGGGTTGCCAATGGGGAATCTTGCATGTGGGGTGATTATCACATACGCGAGGCAGCATTGTATATACAGCGTATTATTGACGGCGGGAGATATTATGCGTTTTATAATTGCGCAGGATAATATAAAACAGTTATGGCAAATAAAATAGAAGACCTGTACAAACTATGCATACACACGCAAACCAATAAACCATGGAGCCTGCGTGAGTGTGCCGAAAACTACGGTAGTGCAGGCGTACATGCTGTTACGGTATGGCGTAATGCGCTGGAAGGCCTTGCGCTTATGGATGCAAAAAAGATATTGGACGATAATGGCATGCACGTGGTGTCATTGTGCAGGGGCGGGTTCTTTACTTCAGCAAACGCAAAACAGCGGCAGGCCGCTATTGATGATAATTTACTGGCCATTGAACAGGCGGCAGCAATAGGAGCCCCAATAATTGTTTTGGTGTGTGGCGCAGATGGCAGCCAATCGCTGGGCATATCCAGGGAGCAAATTAAGGAAGGTATCAACGCTGTTCTGCCGGCGGCTAAAGCAGCTAATATAAAACTGGCAATAGAGCCGCTGCACCCCATGTATGCAGGCGACCGAAGTGCTGTTAATACACTGCAGCAGGCAAACGATATGGCAATGGAAATTAATTCGCCTTGCGTAGGAGTGGCCGTGGATGTGTATCATTTATGGTGGGATGACCATTTGCAACACGAAATACAACGGTGCGGCGCAAATGGCCATCTTTTTGCTTTTCATATTTGCGATTGGAAGGTACCCACAACCGATATGCTGCTTGACAGGGGCCTGATGGGCGAAGGGTGTATTAATATTCAGCAAATACGCGGTTGGGTGGAAAGTGCAGGTTTTAATGGCTTTAACGAGGTGGAGATATTTTCATCACACTACTGGCAGCAGCCCCAGCAGCAGTTTTTGCAACAGGTTATTAATGCTTACTTACATCATTCATAAAATTATTAAACAAACATGGCCAGCACAACAATACACAGGGTGGGTATTATAATGAACGGCGTAACCGGGCGTATGGGAACCAACCAGCACCTGCTGCGCAGCATTGTGGAAATTATTAAGCAGGGCGGCGTACAGGCCGGGACGGGTGAGTATATTATGCCAGACCCTGTTTTAGCAGGCCGGGACGAAGCCAAACTTCAGAAACTGGCAAAAATTTCAGGCATTGAAAAATATACCACTGATGTAAATACTGTTATAAACGACCCTGCCTATCAAATTTATTTTGACGCACAAACTACAGGCAGGCGGTTTGAAGCGGTAAAGCTGGCTGCAAAAGCGGGCAAGCATGTGTATTGTGAAAAGCCTGTGGCAACAAGCACCGCCGCCGCGCTGGAGCTGTACCGGGTTTGTGAAGCAGCGGGGGTAAAACATGGCGTGGTGCAGGATAAACTCTGGCTTCCGGGCCTGCTGAAGCTAAAACGTTTAATGGAAAATGGCTTTTTTGGAAAGATACTTTCAGTGCGGGGCGAGTTTGGATACTGGGTATTTGAAGGACACACCATACCTGCCCAGCGCCCAAGCTGGAATTACCGTAAGGAAGATGACGGCGGTATTATTGTTGACATGCTTTGCCATTGGCGTTATGTGCTGGACAACCTGTTTGGCAAAGTAAAAGGCGTATTTTGTATTGGCGCCACTCATATACCGGAAAGGGTTGATGAACAAGGCAAAACATATAAAGCTACTGCCGATGATGCTGCCTATGCAGTTTTTGAACTGGAGGATGGGGTGGTTGCGCAGTTTAATTCCTCGTGGGTTACAAGGGTGCGGCGGGACGATTTGCTTACGCTGCAGGTGGACGGCACCAAAGGATCTGCCGTTGCGGGGCTGCGTGAATGCTGGACACAACATTATGGCAACACGCCCAAGCCTGTATGGAACCCTGACATAAAACAGCCTATAGATTTTTATGAAGGATGGAGCAAAGTACCGGAGCAGGAAGCGTTTGACAATGCATTTAAAGCCCAGTGGGAGCTATTTTTAAAACACGTGGTAAAAGATACGCCTTTCAGGTGGAACCTGCTGGAGGGTGCGAAAGGGGTACAATTAGCCGAAAAGGGTTTGGAAAGCTGGGAGAAGAAAGCTTGGGTAACTATTGATGATTTGAAAGTGTAATTATGAAACAGGTAGCATTAATAACAGGCGGCACACGCGGTATAGGGCTTGGCATTGCCAAAGAACTTGCCCGGGCAGGTTTTGACCTTGCCCTGAACGGCGTGCGCAGCAAAGCTGCTGTGCAGCAGGCGCTGGACGAACTTGCAGCCCTTGGCATAAGGGCAAAATATATACAGGGCAATATTGCAGAAAAAAATGAAAGAGAAAAAATACTGCCTGCCCTGCTTGAAGAATTGGGACAATTAAATGTACTGGTGAATAATGCAGGCATTGCACCGAAAGAAAGGAAAGACATACTGGAAGCTACGGAAGAGAGCTTTGATCAGTTACTAAGCACCAACCTGAAAGGCCCTTATTTTATTACACAGCAGGTTGCCAATTACTTGGTGGAGCAAAAAACGAAGGATGCAGGGTACCCCTGTTGTATTATAAACATTTCGTCTATATCGGCAACAGTGGCATCTGTTAACCGTGGTGAATATTGCATATCAAAAGCCGGTATAGCCATGGCTACAAAACTATGGGCGGCACGCATGGGTGAATATAATATACCTGTATATGAAGTAAGGCCAGGTATTATTAAAACAGATATGACTGCCGGTGTTATTGAAAAATACGACAAACTATTTGCAGCAGGCATTGCCATACAAAGCCGGTGGGGGCTGCCGGAAGATGTGGGTAAAGCCGTAAAGGCTTTGGTCTGCGGCGATTTTCCTTACTCCACCGGGCAGGTTATTATGGTAGATGGCGGGCAAACAGTGGGCAGGCTATAAAGTTCCTTCCCCCGCAATTTCCTGTTTGGTTTTGCAGCGCTCAATATCGGCCTGGTAGTCTTTTATTTTCTCGTTGTTGAAACAGTGTAAAATAGCCTGCCGGTAATTTTTTATGGCATCTTCATACCGCGCCGCAATTTCATCTATCATTCCGTAACGGTAATATACCCATGCCTTGTCAACCGAAGGAATCTTGAGACATTTGGCGAGGTGTTCTTTTAACTCATCATATTTCTCCAGGTCGGCATACAGGGCAGCCAGGTGAAAGTATGGGTGCGGGTATGCAGCATCCGCCTTTATAGCTGCTAAAAAATGCATTTTAGCTTTATCGTAATTGTCAAACTGCGTTTTATAAATCCAGCCCATTGAGTTGTGCGCAGGGGCATAACCGGGTTCTTCGTATAATATGCTCTCGTATTTCAAAAAAGCGTCGTGGTAACTGCTGTTGCGTATATCTGCCTCTGCCTCAAGATATAATTCTTCAAACCTGTTCGTCATAACAATCAATTTAATAATTCTACAAATGGCTGCAGCAAAGGGTGTGTTTATTTAAGGGTTGTAATGGCACAGCAAAAGTAACAAAAAATGCCGGACGGCTGCCCGGCATTAAGTTATATAACATTATTACAGGCTTACCAGCCCAGCAAATAAGCAAATATCAAGGGGGCCACAATAGTGGCATCGCTTTCAACAATATACTTTGGTGTATCAATGCCCAACTTACCCCACGTAATTTTTTCATTGGGCACGGCACCGGAATATGAGCCATACGAAGTAGTTGAATCGCTCACCTGGCAGAAATAACCCCAAAAGGGTACATCATGCCATTCCAAATCCTGGTACATCATCGGCACAACACATATCGGGAAGTCGCCGGCAATACCACCTCCAATCTGGAAGAAACCAACCCCTTTGCCGCCGCTGTTATGGCGGTACCAGTCTGCCAGCCATACCATGTATTCAATACCACTCTTCATAGTGGTGGCTTTCATTTGATTTTTAATAATGTAGCTGGCAAAAATGTTGCCCATGGTGCTGTCTTCCCAGCCGCCTACTACTATTGGCAGGTTCTTTTGTGCGGCAGCAAGCATCCAGCTATCTTTCGGGTCAATTTCGTAATACTGTTCCAGTACGCCGCTCAGCAGCATCTTGTACATGTATTCATGCGGAAAATACCTTTCACCGGCATCATCTGCATCCTTCCATATTTTGTATATATGCTTCTGTATTCTTCTAAAAGCCTCTTCTTCGGGTATGCAGGTATCCGTTACACGGTTATAATGATTTTCCAGTAAATCCCATTCTTCCTGCGGGCTTAGGTCACGGTAATTAGGCACGCGTTTGTAATGGCTGTGTGCCACCAGGTTCATAATATCCTCCTCCAGGTTAGCGCCGGTGCAGCTAATAATATGCACTTTGTCCTGGCGAATCATTTCAGCCAATGACAATCCAAGTTCAGCGGTACTCATAGCGCCCGCAAGGGTAACCATCATTTTACCCCCTTCAAGCAAGTGGGTTTCATAACCTTTTGCGGCATCAATTAAGGCCGCCGCGTTAAAATGCCGGTAATGATGCAGAATGTATTGTGATACAGGCCCTTTTTCCATTGCTAAAAAAATTTAGGGTGCAAATGTAGTTTTTTTAGGGGGGATTGAAAAAGGACAGGTTAAATGATAATATTAATAGTTATTCATTAATGCCTTCATTTTTCCAAACGCATCTATGAACAACTGCCTTGTGCTGTCGGGGCAAAACTTTTGGTAGGAGTCGGGCATATAATACGATACCCTCAATGTTTTTCCCCGGGAGGCCATTAATAATACTGAGGTAGCTCCGTCGCTTACCTGCATATTGCAGGTTTCGTGGTTATCACGACCACGCCACAAGGCCTGGTTGCTCAGTAAAACCAGCATACTGTCGGCCGCCGCTTTATTGGGGGCAGGCATCTCGGTTAACAAGGTTTGTTTTTTGGCAAATGTGCCGCTTATGCTGTAAAGGTAGCCCTTCCAAAGCCCGGCTTTGCCGGTTAATATTGTATAGTCTATATGCAGGCCCCATGACATGTTTTGTGTACAGGCCGCCAGTACAATGTCATTCTCATTTTGCAGGCGCTGCAAAAGTGTGTCGGCCAGTTGTTCATTTTTTCCATACTTATCTACAAACTGCTGTGCCTGCTGTGCTGTTGCCTGCCTGCTGCCCGTGCACGCTGCAGCCAGTACAAAAATTGTTGCTGTTAATACAAACAAGTGTTTCATAAAAATATAAGATGCCTGTTAATATACAAATTACATACGGTTTTTGTTAAAGCTATGTGTAATTGCCATTGCATTTTTTGGCGGAATATTTAAGATTGTGTTTTTACCTTTGCACCCTTAACAAAAACTTACAGGTATGCCAGGTTTTGAATTTTTTGGCGACGAAGAAAGAAAAGAAGTAAACGATGTGCTGGAAACCGGGATAATGATGCGTTACGGTTTTGACGGCCCGCGTAAAGGCGTGTGGAAGGCGGTAGAACTGGAAAAAGCCATAACTGAAACCTTTGGCTGTAAGCACGCGCAGTTAGTTAGCAGCGGTACAGCAGCATTAACCACCGCGATGGCTGCTTTGGGCATTGGCGCCGGGGATGAAGTAATTATGCCCGGTTTTACATTTGTTGCAAGCTTTGAAGCAGTATTAAGCGTAGGCGCCGTACCTGTGCTTGTTGATATTGACGATACCCTTACATTAAACCCGGATGCCGTACGCAAAGCCATTACTGCCAAAACAAAATGCGTTATGCCGGTACACATGTGCGGCAGCATGGCAGACCTTGATGCGCTAAAACAAATTTGTTCAGAACACGGCCTGCTGCTGCTGGAGGATGCCTGCCAGAGTATTGGGGCTACGTATAAAGGCAAGAGCCTGGGTACCATTGGGGATGCAGGCACTTTTTCGTTTGACTTTGTAAAAACAATTACCTGTGCTGAAGGCGGGGCAGTGCTTACCAACAACGAAGACACCTATATTAAATGCGATGGCTACAGCGACCACGGGCACGACCATAAAGGGGTTGACCGCGGGGCAGACCTGCACCCTTTTATAGGCTACAATTTCCGTATAAGCGAACTGCATGCGGCTGTTGGGCTGGCACAAATACGCAAACTGCCAAAATTTCTTGCCATACAACGCAAAAACCACGCGCAATTAAAAGCAATACTTTCTGAAATACCGGAAATATCGTTCCGTTCTGTACCTGACGAAACCGGCGACAGTTGCACTTTTTTAAGCTGGTTTTTGCCTTCAGAAGAAATGATGCGCGAAGTTGTGGCTGAGATGAAGTCTAAAAATATATATGCCGGTAATTTTTACTGGTTTGATAACAACTGGCACTATATACGTAAATGGCACCACCTGAAAAACCATGCTACATTAAGCAACCTGAATGAGGACCAGAAAGAAGCGTTACAAAAATTGAATGATACCGATTTCAACATAAGCGATGCTATTATGAGCCGTTGTATTTCCACCGCTATAAGCCTTGCCTGGACCGAAGAGCAGGTAATTGATAAAGGAAGTAAAATAGCGGCTGCTATAAGATTGGTATTAGAAAAAAGATTGCGGGAAGCTTAGCACAAAAGCCCGGGTATTTCTACTTCAGCTACATATTGAAATAGTATATGTAAACTTGTAACTGCGCCCGGTATCATATTAAAGAATTGCAGGATATTAAAGTGAGGCTTTAATATTTTGATTGGCTTAAGCCTCTTTAGCTGAGGGAGAATTATATTTTTGGGTAAATAACATTGCCATCCATTTCTCTATTAATGCTTTAATGTCAGCCGGCCTATATGGTTTTATTAAAAAGTCGTTTATGCCGGCATCAAAACCTGCCTGCTTTTCGGCAAACAGGGCATTGGCGGTAACGCCAACAATAAGCGGTGTGCCGGTATGCATATAAAACTCACGTATGCGGCGGGTTGATTCAATGCCATCCATAACGGGCATAAATATGTCCATAAAAATTACGTCAAAGTTTTCTTCAATTGCCATACCTGATGCCTCAAGACCGTTCCGTGCAGTTTTACATGTATGGCCCATTTTGGAAAGCACCTGTACAAGTATGGCAAGGTTAAGTTCATTATCATCTGCGGCTAATATATGCAATGGTGTTTTGTTTGCTGAACTATCGTATTGCAGCCGGGTTGTTTTTTGTGCAGCAATAAATTTTTCCCGGCCCTCTTCATCAACCTTTCCCGCCACTATTGTAAAAACAATATTGCTGCCTGAGCCAGTGTTGGTGGTTACTTTAATATTGCCGCCCATAAGCGATACAAGCCTTGCCGCCATTGAAAAACGGACAGATGACATTCCAAAGAAATTATCCTGGCGGTGTGCTTCCGACCCCTCATTTGTTGCCTGCAGTGCAAACTCAATTTCAAGCCGGGTATTATTTTGTGCCACCATTTTTATATCGCATTGTACGGTGCATGCAATACTGCTTTTAAGCAGGCTGCCTGTAATTGTAAGCAATACCTGGCGCAGCCGTATGGCATCCCCGTTAATTAGTTCGGGTAATTGGGGGTCAATGGAAAAGTTTATGCTGTTTGCGGTATTGCCGGCAGCCAGTACTTCTTCAATGCAATCTTTCAGTACAAAGGCTGCATTTTCAATCGGAAGCCTGCCGCTTTCAATATTTGAAAAATCAATAATATCGTTTACCGCTGTTAAAAGCGTTAAACTGCTCTGTTGTATAATGGCCGTAAACTCCTGCTGTTCATTTGTAAGGTTTGTTTCCTCCAGCAAACAGGCAGTGCTTATAATATCGTGCAGCGGGCTGCGTATTTCATGGCTCATGGTAGCAAGAAATGAGCCTTTTGCTTTATCTGCTGTTTCAGCCTGGTTCCTGGCGGCGGCCAGGTCGCCTTGTGTTTTTGCCTGCAGTTTTGTGTTTTTATTAATTACCAGGTAAAACAACGCCAGCAGCACAAGGCATAGCATTATGCCTGCACTCAGTAATACAAAAATGCCACGGTTATTATTAACCTCATCGGCAGCCGCGGCCTTAAGCCGGTAATTTTCAATGCTGGTAATGCCGGCTGCTATAAGGCGTATGCTGTCGGCCAACCGCCTGTCAAGGCGTGTATTTAATAATTCAATAGCTATTTTTGTTTGCCCGCTGTCAATTTTTGCTGCTATCGCTGCAATAAAGGTGTCTTTTTTAGCTACCAGTACATGTAACCGGTTTACCTGGGCAGTATAACCATGTACACGGGCCAGCAGGCTGTCTGCTGTGTTTGCAACGCTTTTAGGGTGGTTAGCAACATTTAATATATAATCTCTTATTTCAAAATCCTGCCTGGTAATAGCGGCCTCTACCCGTTTTAAACTATTGTCAATTTGCCGGGATGCCGCGAGTTGCTTTGAAGACAAGCCTGAAACGTCTAACGAGCGGTAGATAACAATTGCAACAACAATCATTACGGCGGCTATTACCAGCACCAGTAAAAGCCCTTTGTTTTTGTATGTAAGTTCAAGGTTTA